>CAZTXR010000006.1:0-24047 GCA_964617605.1 uncultured Clostridia bacterium
CAATATAAAGTCAAAAACTTATTTGGCATCTCACATTCTGGGGTTAGGGCATCTCACATTCTGGGGTTAGGGCATCTCTAGCTTTCTGTACAAGGTGGCAATGCTGATTCCAAGCTGCCTTGCTGCTTCCTTCTTTGAGTCTAAATCTCCGCCAAGTTCTTGAATTTTATTATTTATTACAGATTTTTCATATAATCTTGTCATTTCTGTCAATTTCAGATTTTCATTATCTGAATATGTTCCCATTTTTCTTTTTAGGTTCTCAACTCCAATATGGCTTTTTTCTTCAAAAATTACGGCATATTCGATCAAGTTTCTAAGCTCTCTGATGTTTCCCGGAAACTTATATCTCATTAGGAGTTGTTCTGCCTCAGCCGTAAAACCTTTCAGCTCCTTTTTATAAATACCATTGAATCTGCTAAGGAAGTATCTTGATAAAATAATTACATCATAGCCTCTTCCTCTTAAAGGGGGGAGGTTAATTGGTACCACATTAAGTCTGTAATATAAGTCATCCCTAAAAAGGTTGTTTTCAACCATTGATGTTAAAGTTTTATGAGTTGCAGAAATTATTCTTGGATTAACCTTCATTGGGGTATTTCCGCCAACTCTTACTATTTCTTTTTCTTCAAGGGCTCTGTTTAATTTTACTTGCATGGAAAAAGGAAGATCCCCTATTTCATCCAAGAACAGTGTCCCGTCCTTGCATATTTCAAATTTACCGGGATTACCGGATACATTGGCCCCTGTAAAAGACCCTTTCTCATAGCCAAAAAGTTCACTTTCTATTAAATTTTCAGGAATGGCCCCACAGTTTATAGCTGTGAACACTTGGTTTTTTCTTGGACTTAAGTTGTGTATAGCTCTTGCAAATACTTCCTTTCCGGTTCCCGTCTCACCAAATATCAAAACAGAAGCATCGCTTTGAGCCACCTGTATTGCCTCTCTTCTTGCCTGTTGCAAAAGTTCACTTTCACCAACAATATCATCAAATGTGATTATATCCTTTTTTCTGTTAGATTCAAGGACGGATTCCTTCATTTTGTTAAAATCGGATAAGACCAATACTGTGCCTTCTCTTTCATCCTTTACTATAATAGAGTTAGCGTGTATTACAAACTCTTTATTGTTAAGTCTTACAGGTCCTGCTTCTCCCATGAAATTCTTGGAAACCAAATTGTTATAAACTTTTTCAGACAGTAAATTCCATATGTCCGGCTTATTTTCCATATTGATATTTAGCATTTCATTTGCATATTTGTTGATAGTTATAATATCATAATTATTATTTATTATAATAATACCTTCATTTAACGAATTAATCAGCGTCATCATTTCAGAAGATGAATACTCAAGCATCTTCATAATTTTCTTTTCACTGAGGATTGTAGAGATAATTGTGCCTAATTGGCTTTCAAAGTTCATGAAGCTTTCACGGTTTATCAACAGATTTTGTTTGGCTTTCTCATCATATGCGCACATGCCAATTACCCCTATTATTTTGTTTCCAAACCTGATAGGAATACAAAGTTCAACCAATTCTTGACAGCTTTCTATATTTTCACATTCAAAACATATGGGATTGTCCTTCGGATTCTCCAAAAAATATTGTTCTCCTGTTATTATACATTTATGAAAGGCAGAATATAAAGGAGCCTGGGTTCCAATGCTGTAATCCTTATCAACAGCTGAGGCAATCCTTTGAAGTTTATCATCGACTATGGTTATATTTACATTTGTCACCGCGTGCATGGCTTCAATAATATGCAAAAGCTCATATCTTATATTCATTAATATACTCATTTTAACCACCCTTCTTTTTAAATATTATAATACATATTGCACATATATACTATAGTTTATTTTTATTATTTTATAAGATTTATCATTTTTGATAAATAACTTGCATAATTGATAATTATCTATAAGTCCTAAAATTACGGTAAATTTGTTGGCTGTCAAAATTTATTTATCATTTTTGATATTAACCCTACTTTAACTTTTTGTTAAACATCCATTTTTCAATCAATTCCGCAAGCGAATTGTTGGCATGTTTTATGCAATTATATTGTTAAAAATTATAGAACTGGAGATGCAAATATATGAATAATCTACTTCTTACAGATATATTAAAAAATCAGGTTACCCCCGCATTAGGCTGCACGGAACCGGGAGCTGTTGCATACGCAGTAGCAAGAGCCAAAGAAATCTTAGATTCTGATGTTAAAAAGGTGCTTATAGAAGTCGACAAGAACATATTAAAAAATGGCTACAGCGTAGGAATACCGGGTACAAGCGAACACGGCATAATTTTTGCTGCTGCTCTATCATTGGTTGTAGGCAAATCAGAGTATGTATTGGAAGTTTTAAAAGACGTTGACAGTGACAGTATTGATAAGGCGTTAGAAATTGTCAGATCAAATATTATAGACCTAAAGCTTAATCCTGATATTCAAGGGTTATACATTAAAGCAGAAGTAATGGGAGATAAAGACAAGGCAACAGTTATAATCCGAAATGCCCATACCAATATTATTTTTGAAAGCAAAAATAATGAGGTACTGATTGATATAGGTGAAAATACTGCAGTAAATAAAAATAATAATATTAACAGTGAAATAAAATATGAAATAAAAAAATTTACCATTGACGAGTTGATTAGTTTTGTTGATAATGTACCAGTAGAACAAATTTCTTTTATTCAAAATGGCATTGATATGAATTTAAAAATAGCTGATGTAGGATTAAAGGAACAACTTGGAGTTGGTTTAGGTAATTATTTGTATAATCAGGCAAGCGATGATTTTACAATGGCCAAAGCATATACTGCTGCTGCATCAGAAGCACGAATGTCAGGGTACCTCTTGCCTGTTATGAGCAGTGCCGGTTCAGGCAATCATGGTTTGGTAGCAATAATTCCCATATCATATATTGGCAGCAAACGAAATATTCCAAATGAAAAAATTCTTCGCTCAGTAGCACTAAGTCATTTGGTAACAATTTTTGTAAAGGTTTATTTAGGTGCCTTATCACCCGTTTGTGGCTGTGGAGTTGCTGCAGGGGTTGGATGTGCTGCAGGTCTCACATATATGTTAAAAGGTGACAATGAGCAAATTAAAGGCTCTATAAATAACATGATAGCAGGTATTTCCGGAATGCTTTGTGATGGAGCAAAATTAGGCTGTGCATATAAATTGTCAATATCTGTTGATGCTGCCGTTGATGCAGCAAAAATGGCTTTAGAAAACATATATATTCCCAATGATAATGGTATTTTAGGTGATACAGCAGAAAAAACAATTCAAAATTTAGCTCATGTTTCAAATATAGGCATGAACAATACTGATAGAATTATATTAGAAGTTATGGTTAACAAATGTTAACATAATATTTATAAATCATTTTAAGGAGGCAATACTTTATGAATAACATTTTAGCACTTTTTACAATTACTGTTGTATATTACATCGGTGAATTTGTAGGAACAAAAACAAAAGCATGGATACCATCGGTATTCGTAACAGCTATCCTATTTCTTATAGGATATTGGACCTTCTTTCCTAACGATATTGTTGTACTGGCCGGCCTAGGGGCACCTCTTGGAGGATTGTTGGTAATAATGCTGTGCATAACACACATGGGCACTATAATCAGCATCAAGCAGCTTCTTGAACAATGGAAGGTAATTGTAATAACATTGGCAGGCTTGGTAGGTATGGTAGTATTTTGTTGGATAATATGTGTTCCATTGGTAGGAAAAGAATATGTAGTGGCGGGTTTACCCCCATTAACAGGAGGTATTGTTGCTGCAACAATGATGAATCAAGCCGCTTTGGACAAGGGACTTATGTCTGCAGCAGTATTGGCCATAGCAATGTATGTTTGCCAAGGATTTGCAGGCTATCCTCTTACGGCAATAATGTTAAAGATGGAAGGCAAAAAACTTTTATCACAATTCCGTTCAGGAGAAACTTCCTCAGACTCTGCAGTTAAAATTGATGAATCCGCAGGTAATGTTCAGGTTGAAGAAGCAGAAAAGAAAAAACTTATTCCGCCTGTACCTGAAAAATATACGACAACTGCTTTAATATTAGCAAAGTTAACTGCATCTGCATATATAGCAAACAGATTATCTGTCATAACAGGTTTAAATCAAGCAGTTTGGGCATTAATATTAGGTATTGTGCTTACAGAAGTTGGTTTCTTGGATAAAGATTCTCTTAACAAAGCTAAATCCTATGGTTTTCTAATGTTCGTACTCATGGTTTATGTATTTTCGGGATTAAAGGATGCAACTCCTGAAATACTGATGGATGCACTTGGACCAATGGTAATAATCATAGTTATAGGAGTTGCGGGTATGGCCCTTGCTTCAATAATTGCAGGTAAAATATTGGGAATCAGCTGGAATATGGCATTTGCCGTGTCCTTAACGGCACTTTACGGCTTCCCTCCAAACTATATACTAACCGAAGAATGTGTTAAAGCTTTGGCTGAAAATCCCAAGGAACATGAATTCCTTATGAGCAAAATGTTGCCAATGATGATAGTTGGAGGATTTATTACAGTTACAATCACTTCTGTAATAATAGCAGGTGTTTTCGTAAATTTACTTTAATTAACATCATACAGCCTAAGGACTTTCCTTGGGCTGTAAATAAATAAAAAGAGGTTTATTATGAATATAAAAGCATTAGCTGAAAAATACAATGATTATATAATTGAACGTCGAAGATTTTACCATTCAATACCTGAATTAAGTTTCGAAGAAAAAAGAACGACTGCTGAATTAGTGGAAGATCTTAAGAAGTTAGGTATCGAAGTTGAAACATTTTCTGACTATTGTGGTCTTGTGGCTACTATAAAAGGTAAAGAGCAAGGCAAAACAGTCATGCTCAGGGCAGATATAGATGCTTTGCCGGTTGAAGAGCACACAGGTCTCCCTTTCGCTTCATGTAACGGAAATATGCATGCATGCGGCCATGATGCCCACATATCCATGCTTTTGGGAGCAGCAAAAATTCTTTCAGAAACAAAGAATGAACTTAAGGGAACCGTAAAATTATTGTTTCAAGCAGCAGAAGAATCATGCTATGGAGCCAAGTATTATGTTGAAAATAATGTTTTAGATGATGTTGACGGGGTATTTGGAATGCATATCTGGGCAAGTTTAGATGCTCCATATTTCAATCTTGAGTCAGGCAACAGAATGGCATCTGTAGACAATTTTAAAATTATTGTTAAAGGAGTTTCTTCCCACGGCTCGGCTCCCAATTTAGGTAAGGATGCAATAGTTGCAGCTTCCTCAATAATTATGAATATTCAAACTATGGTAAGCCGCATAAATGATCCCTTAAATCCTTTGGTTGTATCCATAGGAACCGTTAAGGGCGGCCAGAGATTTAATATAATTGCAAACAAGGTTGAAATGGAAGGTACCGTAAGGACCCATTCAAGGGAAGTAAGGGCAATAGTTGAAAAAAGTTTAAGGGAAATAATTGAGGGCACAGCAAAAGCACTTGGCTGTCAAGCAGAATTGGAGTATTCTTACAACGCGGCACCAATTATCAACGAAAATGAAAATATAAACAAAATTGTACAAAATTCTGCAAGAAAATTATATGGCGTGGAAAGTATGATTCCAATGCCAAGACTTATGGGTTCTGAGGACTTTGCCTACCTTATGGAAAAGGTACCGGGATTCTACGGCTTCATAGGAACAAGAAATGTAGAAAAGGGCCTTATATATTCTAATCACAATGACAAGTTTACCGTTGACGAAGATGTTCTCCATAGAGGAGCCGCACTGTATGCACAGTTTGCACATGATTTTTTAGATGATGGAGGCTCAAATGATTAAAGAATTAGCACAAAAATATGCAGATTATATAATTGAACAAAGACGTTACTTTCATCAAATACCGGAGCTTAGCTTAAATGAGGTTAAAACAAGCGAAAAATTAATTGAAGAGCTTAAAAAAATGGACATTGAAGTTATTTCTTTCCCCGATTACCAAGGCTGCATCGGCATTATAAAAGGCGGTAAACCGGGTAAAACAGTTATGCTAAGAGCGGATATCGATGCTCTTCCCGTAAGGGAGCAAACAGGATTGCCCTTTGCTTCAACAAACGGGAACATGCATGCTTGCGGACATGACACCCATATGGCAACACAGCTTGGGGCTGCGAAAATACTATGTGACCTTAAGGATGAACTGCACGGAACTGTTAAACTCTTGTTTCAGTCAGGTGAAGAAGTAGCATTAGGTGCTAAATACTATGTTGACAAGGGATATTTAGATGATGTTGATGCAGTATTCGGAACCCACATCTGGTCCGAAGTTGATGCCGGCAAATTCAACTTGGAAGCAGGGGAAAGAATGGCTTCCTGCGATACCTTTAAAATTACCGTGGAAGGTACTTCCTCTCACGGCTCGGCACCGAATTTAGGTAATGATGCCTTATATGCAGCTGCTTCAATTGTAATGAATATTCAATCTTTTGTAAGCAGAAGAAACAATCCCCTTGATGCGGCAGTTGTTACGGTTGGAACTATGAATGGGGGACAAAGATTCAATATTGTTGCTAATCATATAGAAATGGAAGGCACCACAAGAACCTTCAGCAAGGATACCAGAAATATGATGGAGCCTGAATTGAGAAAAATAATTGAAAACACTGCAATAGCATTGGGAGTTAGAGCTAAGTTGGAATACAGCTATTTAACAGATCCTATAATCAATGAACATGACAGTTTAAACAAAATTGTGCAAAATGCAGCAGTGAAGCTTTATGGTGAAGATGTGCTGGTATCTATGAAAAAGGTTATGGGTGCCGAAGACTTTTCATACTTGATGGCAAAGGTTCCTGGTTTTTATGGATTTGTCGGATGCCGCAATGAAAAAATCGGAGCAATACACAATAACCATAGTGAATTTTTTATAGTTGATGAAAGTACACTTCATATGACATCAGCATTAGCAGCACAATTTGCTTATGATTTCCTAAATCAATAAAATAATATAAAAAAAAAGATTTTGTCATTCTGAGTTCCTTTTCCATACTCAGGATGACAATTTTTTCTTTACACTTGTATTGATTTGAAATATACTTATATCAATTGGCGGACATCTTATGCCTGTATGCCTCAGCAAAAAGGTATGATTAATATGTCTTTCCTATTATTTTGAAAAACGAGGTGTATCATGAAAAGAAAAATTGGTTTTTTTATGGCTGTTTTAATGTTTCTGCTTTCATTTAATTCTGTGTGGGCTTTGGGAATTGACAAAGACAAATTTACTGAAGATGTAGAATTTATGAAGAATGTAATGTATTTCGTACTTGATAATTATCAGTATGAGGTGAGCCAAGATGATATAATGAACAGTCTCTATGACGGATTCTTCAATGCTTTAGACGATTACAGCACCTACTACACACCTAAGGAGTATCAAGCATTGCTTGAAGATACAGCTGGAGAATTCACAGGCATTGGTGTTCAAATTATGGATATAAACAGACAAGTTGTAGTAGTAACTCCACTGCCGGACTCTCCTGCCATTGAAGCAGGCATTAGGGCAGGAGATATAATAAAAACTGTAGACGGATATGACATAACCGGAGCTACCTCAAGCCAGGCATCACTCCTTATAAGGGGGGAAGAAGGAACTAAAGTTCAAATAGGAATCCTGCGCGGAAAAGAAAGCTTAACATTTGATTTAATAAGAAGAACTGTAGTAACAAGCAATGTTGAAGGTAAATTATTAGATGATAATATCGGATATTTAAAAGTTACAAGTTTTTCTGACAATACAGCAGAGCTTGTTGAAAAAGAGCTTTCCAATTTTGACAAAAATAATGTAAAAAAAATTGTGATAGATATGCGTAACAATGGCGGAGGAACATTGAAGTCTTCTGTTGAACTCTTAAATTTATTTGTTACGAAAGGGCCTCTAGTATATGTCGAATATGCAAGCGGTAAGGAAGATATATATGAAAGTACACTTGAAGAGCAAAAATATGAAATAGCCTTATTGATTAACGAAGGCAGTGCCAGTGCCACAGAAATATTTGCAGGAGCTGTCAAATACAAAAATGAGGGAAAAATAGTAGGCACAAACTCCTATGGCAAGGGGATTGTCCAGTCCCTCTACCCTTTAGTTGATGGAAGCGGTGTTAAATTTACCACAGCCGAATACTTTTCCGTGGATAAAATACCTGTACATAAAATAGGAATTGCACCGGATATTATGGTAGAAAATAAAAAAATTGACATTTCCAAGTACCCAAAGTTTAGCAAGGAAAAAAAGCCTGAATTAGGCAATGTCAGCCTTGATGTTTTATCAGCTGAAATGATACTTACAGAATTAGGATATGAAATTAATGAACCAGATGGAATTTATGACAAATTATCTTTTGATCAAGTAATGAAGTTCCAAGAAGATAATTTATTATTTTCATACGGAACAATAGATTTTGCTACTCAAGATGCATTATACAATGCACTTTTGAAGCATATGGAAAATGATATGGAAGACTTGCAGCTGAAGGCAGCTGTAGAAGCTCTGAAATAAAAGCAATTGGGAACATACTTTATAAGTGTGTCCCCAATATTCTTAAGTAAAGCTCAGTATCATAGTCTTATGGATTGACCCAACTTTAAAAACTGCTTATTGAAGCCTGATCAAAACTTGCAGACGAACTCATGGTAAATGCGTTTAGTAATCCTTTACAAATTATTTCTGCCATATCATAAATAAGAGAAAGTCTTGTATCCTGAACCAAATCATGAAATTCCTTATCACTGGAATCAACGATTCCAATTATTGATACATCTCCGATTTCCGGCAGGAATTTCCCTATACCCTTTCCCGGAGTAATTGAACCTTCTCTTACTTCTATAATTCCTTGATTTTTCTTATTGCTTAAACAGGCATCCACGGCAATAATACAATCATAATTTTTCTTTTTTAAGTTTTTTACATAATCACTGATGTTCATTGCATGAACAGGCTTTTCTAAAGTACCGTAAATATCTGCCTTGATATTTTCTTTCATTAATAATGTTCCTGTTAAGGGTCCCAAACTGTCTATAATGCATTTATCTGTTCCTATACAAACAATTGCTGCATTATTCATATGCTCTGCCAAAAAACTCCCTATTTTAATTGCTGCAAAGCTGTTTTTATAATGTACTTCAATTGGATTCAAAGGAAACACCCCCCATGTATATTAGTATATACATACAGGGGGTCTTTTATGCTTTAATCCTTGATTCTTTATAGTGCAAATACCTTTCCTTACCTTAATACTGCTTGTACCCTTTAAAATCAATAAAGTATTAAAAAAACATAATTCTTTATAACCTTAAATATTTATGATATAATAAATGGGTAACACTATAGTAATAAAGAAGGAGCGGCAAAAATGAACTTTAGAAATCTATTAATGAATTTTTTAAGCAGACTTGAAAATCATAACAATAATTTTCAAAATCCGGATTTTCAACCCGGGAAAAAGCCTGCTGTAAAGCCGGACAGATTCAAATTTCTTTTAATTATACCCTTATTGTTGATTGCGGTATCTGTAATAATGTCTTGCCAATATACTGTGGAAGAAACAGAGCAAGCAGTTGTTACTACTCTTGGAAAAGTTACAAGTGTTGAATCGGCCGGTTTGCATTTTAAGCTTCCCTATCCCATACAAGCAGTGACAAAGGTAGCTGTAAATAAAACTCAAAAATTGCAGATGGGTTATGCCAGCGAAAATGAAGATAAAAGCTATTCTTCTACATCATTAGCAGATGAAGCAAAAATGATAACGGGAGATTTTAACATTGTAAATATAGACTTTTTTATTGAATGGAAAATTTCAGACCCTGTAAAGTTTTTGTTTAATGCAGACCAACCGTCACAAATTTTAAAAATGATAGCACAATCATCCGCAAGAAGCATAATTGGTTCCAAGGATGTAGATGGTGTACTAACAACTGAGAAGTCTATAATCCAAGCAGAAATTAAAGAAAAGATAGTTGATAAGCTGATAAATTATGATTTGGGAGTACAGCTGTTAGATGTTAAAATCCAAGACAGTGAGCCTCCAACCCAAGAAGTTATAGCTGCCTTTAAAGAAGTCGAAACTGCAAAACAGGAAAAAGAAACAAGAATAAATGAAGCATTAGCCTACAAAAATAAAACCTTACCTGCAGCAGAAAGCAAGGCAGATAAATTAATCAGGGAAGCAGAATCGTATAAAGAGTCAAAAATCAACGAAGCAAAAGGAGCTGTGGCAAGATTTAATTCAATGTATACAGAATACGCCAAGAATAAAGATATAACAAGAACAAGAATGTATTTGGAGACAATAGAACAAATACTGCCAAATGTAAAGGTATATATTGATTCATCAGAAGGCGGAGTGCAAAAGTTGCTGCCTATCGAAAGTTTTTCAACAAGTGCCAAAAACAGCGGAGGTGAACAATAATGCAGGAAACTAAAAAGAAAAATAAAATTTGGTTTTTTCTTAAATTAATAATATTTATCATATTAGTAGTGTCCTTGACTAACTCCACCTATATAGTGAAGGAAAATGAATACGCTTATGTAACCAGATTTTCAAAATTTGTTAAAATTCAAGATACTGCAGGATTGCATTTTAAATTTCCCGCCCTGGATAAAATAGAAAAAATACCGCAATACAGAATGATGTATGATATACCGCCATCAGAAGTATTGACCGGAGATAAGAAAACATTAGTGGTTGATAATTTTGCCGTATGGCAAATTGACGATCCATATACATTCATGAAAACAGTATCCAGAATATCCGAAATGGAAAACCGTATTGATGCGGTAGTATACAATGCCGTAAAAAATACTTTGGGAACTATGGATCAGACCGCTATAATAAACTCAGATAATCGCTCTATTGATGATGTCAATATTAAAATAACAGAGTTAGTTAATGCCCAGCTTAAAAATTACGGTGTGTCGACGGTTGCAGTAGAAATTAAAAGATTAGACCTGCCAAAGGATAATGAGGCCGCCGTCTACAACAGAATGATTTCAGAAAGAACGCAAATGGCGGAAAGCTTTAGAGCGGGCGGTAATTTGGAAGCAAGCAAGGTAGTTAATGAAACTGACAAAGAAGTTGGGATTCTATTATCAAAGGCATCAGCCACCGCAGAAGAATTAAAGGGCCAAGGTGAAAGCGAATATATGAAAATTATTGCTGAAGCTTATTCAACAGATGACAGGGTAGATTATTATGAATTTATAAGAAGCTTAGAAGCCCTGAAAGTTACCATGAAAGGCGAAAAAACTTTAATACTTCCTGCTGATAACTTTATTGTTAAAGTATTAAACGGCAAATAATTTATAAAGATCATTCCAAATAATTCAGGAATGATCTTTTTTATTATAAATTGATTTTATTTAGTATGTCCTTGATTATTTTCATTTCTTCTTTGTTTAATGTTACGCCTTTTCCCATTCTTTCATGTTTCGGTGACCATTCTCTTATGTCAAATTTAGGTTCTCTGTCATTCCAGCTGACCATATTTAATTCCTTTGTCCAACCTTTTGAAGATTCCGAAAGTACAGCTAATTCCTCAGTTATTTCATATTTAATTTCAGCCATTTTTTCACTCCTTCCTTTATAACTTTTTTTCTTTAACGATGTTTTATTATTATACTATTTTATTTTGTAATTAAATACATATTTTTTGTTGCTAGGCATATTTCATGAATTTTAGCAGGCATGCTAAAGCTTTAAAGTTCTTGCTGCTTTTAAATTAAAAAAGCCATTCCAATGCTATGAAATGACTTTTTATAATAATTCAAAATCAGAATATTAAAAACCCTGCTGAAATTACAATACCGCTAAACAATAATGTTATAACACAATACCCCATAATATCCTTTGCACTTAAACCGGCTATTGAAAGTGCCGGTAATGCCCAGAAGGGTTGAATCATATTGGTCCATGCATCACCCCATGCAATAGCCATGGCTGTTTTGGCAGGTTCTACTCCTAATGCATGACCAGCCGGCATCATAATTGGTGCCTGTACTGCCCATTGACCTCCTCCCGAAGGTACGAAGAAGTTTACAATACCTGCACTCCAAAATGAAAATAAGGGGAATGTGGTCTTTGTAGAAATACTTACAAATGCATTAGATATTACACCTGCAAGAGATATGCCGGTTTCCGGATTTGCTCCCACCATCATACCCATGATTCCTGCATAGAAGGGAAATTGAAGTATTATACCACCGGCATCTTTGGCTGCCTGATTTATCGCATCTATGTATCTTCTTAGTGTACCATGAAGTAAAATACCCACAAACATAAATATAAAGTTTACAAAATCCAAACTTAAATTTAATCCTACCTTAGAGAAATTATAAATGATATATGAGAACCCCATAACTACCGTAATAATCCAAAGTATTCTACTCCTTTCCATTTTATCTGCCGGAGTGAATTTTGAAGGATCATCCACTGTTTCCTGATGTTCAACCAATTTAGCAGGATCAACTTCTATTGTATTTTCTTTATCAGGTATCATTGCTTTACAAACAAATGGAAGTCCAAATATTATTATTCCGCAAATAGCCAAATTCATTGGCGAAAAGATAGTCTGGGTTGTTGCAATAGTAAATGTCTTATCAAAAACATCAGGTGCTACTGTAGCTAAGGCTCCTTGGTTTGCAATTTGTAATGGAATTGAGCCTGATATACCCCCGTGCCATACAATAAATCCTGAGTAAGCTGAAGCAATTAACAGCCTGTAGTCAATCCCCTTAACTTCTCTGGCAATTTCTTTTGCTAACAAAGCACCTATTACCAATCCAAATCCCCAATTTATCCAGCATGCAACAACTGATACAAATGCTGTAATCATAATGCCTCTAACCGGTGTCTTTGCAGCTTTCGCAAATCTTTGCAAGAGTCTCTTGAATACCGGTGCTTGTGCCATGGCACTACCAAGTACCAGAACCAATACCATTTGCATAGTAAATGAAAGCAACCCGAAGAAACCTTTTGCTCCTGCCCAATGCTTTATCATTTCAAATGGTGTTTGGCCTGTTAATCCAACGCCACCTAAAAAGGTGATAATAGTAAGTACAATAGCGAAGATAAATGCATCCGGCAAGTATTTACTCATGACTTTAACGCAGCCGTTAGTAAATCTTTTAAACATAACAAATCCTCCTTAAAAATTATTATTTATAGCATAACAAAAGCTATTACTATCACATAAATCTTAGATATTCTTATTCATGTCTACTATAATTTATACTTATATAAAAATTTATTTATTATAATCCCTTGTCAAGATATTATCAACAACTTAATCTTACCACCGCTAATGATAAATGTCAAATGTCATAAAAGTGTTGTTTGTTAAGGTAATAAAAGGAAATTCAAAGCAATAGTTTGAACATCACAGCGAACCATAAATTAATATAGCTAATATGTTCTCAACGGTAAATAATAGTAAGCGAAGGTAATAATGCAAAGTAATTGTTATATTTTGTATTTGAAAGAGCCTTTGAATATGCTATAATCATCATATTACAGAATGGAGAAATCATATGAAGAAAAAAGATATATTGCTGTCAGTCTTATTAGTAATCTTATGGGGGATGAATTTCACAGTTATTAAATTAGGTTTGGACGGTGTTCCATCAATGCTCTTGGTAACAATGAGGTTTATTCTTACAAGCTTTCCCGCAATATTTTTTATAAAAAGGCCTAAAACTGAAATAAAATATATTGTACTGTACGGGCTTACAGTTGGCGTCGGACAATTTGCATGCCTTTTTTATGCAATGCAAATAGGCGTGCCCGCAGGTATAGCTTCAATTGTGCTGCAAATACAGGCTTTTATATCTCCCGCCCTCGCAATGATATTTTTGAATGAAAAATTAAAATCAAAGCAAATTGCAGGTTTCTTAGTAGCTGCAGCAGGATTGGTTTTAATAGCGACAGCTTCAACCGGCGACAATGTGAACAAAATACCACCCCTAGCATATGTACTTATGTTAGCAGCACCTACGTTTTGGGCTATTTCAAATATAATTGCACGAATCGCTTCGGATAAGGCAGCCGCAAAGGGTGAAAAACTCAACATGGTAAGCTTGGTTGTATGGTCTGGATTAGTCCCGCCTCTTCCAATGTTAGGACTGGCATTTATGTTGGATTCAAAGGATACAATTTTTAATGCATTGTCAAACTTAAGCGGTGTTTCAATTTTTGCGGTAATATATTTGGCTTTTGCAGCAACATTGATTTCATATGGTATATGGAGTGTGCTGGTAGCAACTTATCCCATGAGCACAGTTGCACCAATTCCTCTTTTGGTTCCGATAATTGCATTAATATCAGCACGAATTGTTCTTAAAGAGCAGCTGTCACCTATGCAGTGGACCGGGTTCATAGTTGTTTTGGCGGGTCTTGTCATCGCTAACGTTAATTTTATAATGATTAAGAATAAACTTATTAAATCAAAAACATCCTGACAAAAACATAAAGCTGCACTCGTTTAAATTGAATGCAGCTTTAAATATACAAATTATATGCTCTTTATAGCGTTTTAAGCAAATTTTCAAAATAAGCAACATGTTGTTTTTCTTCATCGATTATTTTGTCCATTACTTCTTTTGCCTCATGGTCTTTTACACCCTTATATAATTCGGTATAAATTTTTACAGTTAATTTTTCTTTATCCAAGGAACTTTTAACTGCTGTGGCTAAATCCTTAAATGCATCGAGATTGTCATTTTCATTGAATACCTGGTTTTCTGTTAATCCCCCCAAATATTTTGTTACCTCTGCATCAAAAAGATATTCTGATTCTTCTTCTTTGTCTGAGGACATTTCATCATAAAGTTTTGAAAATACATCCTTGTGAGACAACTCTTGTATTGCGGCATTTAATAAGAATTCTCTGACTTCACCCTTGGTATTTGTTGCTCCCTTTTGGTAAAAATCTGCTCCTTCTTCTTCCATCAATATTGCTATTTTAAGCATTTCAAGACTGCTGAAAGTGTTTGACATCTTTGTTTCCTCCCCTTGCTATGTTTTAATTTATCTGATTTCCAATTATACCATATTCTTATTATAATTGCCAAAACAATTATTCTAATATCAAAGATATTGCTTTATGGATAATTTTTGGGGTTCTATCGTATAAATCTTCTTTATTTACTCTTTCCGTAAGCTTATGCAAATCCTTACCCCAAGGACCTATGTTAATACAAGGCATTGATATCTTTTCTATAAGCTTTATGGGTACATCATAAACATGACCTAACAAAGGCATGGAATCCTTTAGCGCATCATATATATTTTTGCTGTCATGTGCGTCTATATTTGTATAGCTTAAGTCAGAAATTCCTGTATAGAAGTATTCCCTGTCATATTTCTGATTAAATTCTGCTTGTGTATATTCATTTAAGTTCTTGCTTAGATTTGCAACGGCAGGGGCTAAATCTTCAATAAATAAATTAGCTACATTGGGATAATAAGGCGGTATCAATCCATAAACAATTCTTGGCATTAAATCATCGATATATCCGTAAGTAAATTCCACTAACTCAAAATTGCTTTCTATCATTGTTATTTCATCATTTTTCAGTCTGTATGCCAATTCACCCAATTTCTTAGCATATTCCTCCTTAAATCGGTCACCGTACGTTGCCAAAGCCTCTTCATATAATTCCTGAAAGCAAACAACCTTTGTTTCCCAAAGCAAGTATTTTAAGGGCAGATCTTTGGCTTTAGCAAATCTTCTGTAGCTGTTGTTCATATCATCTATAACCCTGTCAAAAGATTCCTTGCATATCACTTTAACATGCTGGAGCACACTTTGGGGAGTTTGATTCAGTGTTAATATGCTGAAGCAGCCCATAACACTTAAAGGCATGGAAACGTCATACTGCTCCTTGCTGTCTTTCAGATAAAGCCACGTGGGAGGGGGTGCTGCTTCGCCTTCCACTACATCGCTAAAATCCATATTGAGCTCGGTTCTGCTTACTATTTTACTCATTACATGAATGGGATTCAGCCCTTCAAAAACCTTGCCTGCATGAGCCAAAAATCCTCTTACATACACAAAGGGCATTATTTTACCTACAGAGCCTTCTGAAAAAACTCCAACTTCTGAGTCCTTTCTTTCATGAGGCTCAGAATTAATCATAAGCTTATATTCTAAATTATATTCATCCTGCAATTCACTTAAAAGCTTTACTGCTGCTCTCATACCTGCAGACAGATTTTCTTCGTCAGGAACAGCAATCAAAACAATATTTCCGTTAAAATCCTTTAGCTCGCTGTATCTTTTTATAAGTGCAATTTGAATGGAACCTCCGCCTTTCATATCGCAGACTCCTCTTCCAAACAAAAATGTATCTTCTTCTAAATCCTTCTTTGTAGAAATGCTTAATGTATTTTTTATTTTCATAAGCTGTTCCTTTAAATCATCAGGGGAGAATGCATAGTTTTTTAGAAGCTTAAAATCTTCAACACTTACAATATCATTGTGATGAACAAAAACAACCGTATCATTTCCCTTTCCTTTTAAAAATGCATAGCTTACAGCTCTGTTATATGTATCATTTTCTATTTCATAAGTGCCATATGAGCCAGGTGTATTTTTAAAATATGGGATTGAAGAAAAATAATACTGAAAAAAATCCTCTGCTTGTTTTTCATTTTTAGTATTTGTAAAACTTGGAGCCTTAACATACTCATATAGTATTTCTTCAATATCCTTTTCAATGCCATTCAGCACATTATTAAACGTATTTAACATTATTTCCTCCTATGTGTTATATTATTTTATGACATCATTTATTTCCATAAATAATTTTTCAAATTCTTTAGCATCTCCGGTGATTTTGTATTTATGTTCAGGTCCCGGGAAAGTTCCCTCTTTTACATCTTTTATGTAATCTGCAAAGCCCCTTGTTGCAACATTAGCTATATCAGCATATTTCTTTGCAAACTTAGGTATAAATGTTTCAAACATACCTAAGGCATCACCAATAACAAGTACTTGTCCGTCCGTTTCAGCTCCTGCCCCAATTCCATAAACAGGAATAGGAAGTATTTTATGAACAAATGCACATACCTCTTCAGGAACACCCTCTAACAACACAAACTTGGCACCTGCTTTATAAACAGCCACAGCATCTTCAATTACCGCACGAGCACTTTCAGTTGTTCGCCCTTGGGCTTTAAATCCACCCATGGCCGCTGAGCTTTGAGGGGTTAATCCAACGTGTCCGAATACAACCATTCCCGCTTGAGAAATAGCTTTTATTTTATCAGCAACGGAAATACCGCCTTCTAATTTTATGGCATCTACATCTGCTTCTTTGATGAAACGCACTGCATTATGTACTGCATCTTCAATACTTTCATGGTATGAGCCAAAAGGCATGTCTCCAATTATGTATGTATTAGGGGCTCCCCTTTTAACAGCTTGACAATGATTAATGCACATGTCCATTGTTACGGGAGTAGTACCTTGATATCCATAAACAATCATGCCCATTGAATCTCCCACCAAAATCATATCCATGCCCGCTTTTTCCGCATAGGATGCAAAACAAGAGTCATATGCCGTAACCCAAACTGCCTTTTCATCATTTTCTTTCATTTTGTATAAGTCTAAAATTGTTTTTTTCTTTGCCATAATACTTCCTCCCGAATATTATCATAAACAATCATAATTGTTTCCAAAGTAATATATTTAGCTTATCTTACACTATTTTACAGAATTATTAAAGTGTTTTATAATATAAAAAGCTGCTGAACTATTCCTACAACTCAACAGCTTAATTTTTATTTGATTGCAGGATTTTTCATAATGCCAAGGCATTAGCTCTAAATCTTATGCATATCAATCAGTTTCCAGCCTACTTTAAATTCTTCTCTTCTGATTTCTCTGTCCTGGTATTCCATTTCTCCTACTTGGTTATCGTAGGGGTCATGACGTAAATAATGTTTAGGAGGGTCAAATTCATGTTGGAATTCTGAATTGGCGACCATTCTGAAGGGGTCTAAGTTTCCAAAATAAAAATTCCATTCATTTAAATTATTACTTCTCAGCTCTCCTCCTCCAAAGGATGGGTCGGCAAAAAGCCATCCAAATGGTGCCACATAAAACTGTGCCCAGTCATGAGGTCCTATGCTGTATGGTGTTACTGCAAGTCCTGACTGCCATTTTGCAGGAATACCTGCATATCTGCAAAGAGTAATAAATAACAGTGCCTGCACACCACAGTCACCCTTCAAATTAAGTGCTGCATATTCGGGAATATTTGTTATTGTTGAATAATCTCTCACGTATGAGTATTTCACATTTTGTGTAATATAATCATATATTTTTCTTGCTTTTATTAATTGATTAGTTTCATCACCTATAATTTCTTTTGCCAACTCTTTAATATAAGGAGTAAACATAATATGAGGCTCAAGTTCTTCAGTGTCAAAGCATGGTTGTTCCTTTAAAACCTGTGAAGGGTCCGGATCATTGTATTTTAAATGACTTTCATATGAATATTCAACAGAAAATTCTTGTCCTTCCAATAAATTTACCTCAAAATATGCAGTCCTTGAAGGATGATTAACAGGTGAAATATAAGCCGTTTCCGGGCTTGTATTTATAATTTTAATATTAGATTGTTGGCATTCTGCAGGAACAGGGAGATGAACCTTAACCTTTTTTCCTAATCCTGCTTTTTCATCATTCATTTTAACTGTTGTTTTTAGATGAATAAAATATGATGCTTCTCCATTTTTTTTAGTATCTTTAATATTGTTGCTTAAAAAATCTTTTCTGTCTTCACTAATACTGTTTTTATTTTTAAGCCTTGCGGCTAAGTCAGCCCTTGTTTTTAACAAATTGCCATAAAAACTGCTGTTAAACATAACCTTTCCATCAACCAAAATCCAGTCAGCTTGGCTTTCATTTTGTAAAACAATCAGTTCTTCTTCGGCAAAACTTTCTAAATTATCCTGCATCTTTTTTAAAGCGGCTTCAAAGGTATAAGTATAATTGTCTTTAGTAGTTTTTATAATTTCTTTTTCCAATTCAAGTCTTTTTCTTAAGGGTAAGGTTATTTGCTTACTTAATCGCAAATCAATAAGTTTAACAGCTGATTCGAAATATCCTGCCCATTTTAACTTTAATATGTCCTCGGGTAAATCTACTTTTAAGTACCTTAAATCTTTTAACATCATTGCCTCCTATGGTTTATATATCAATTGAGATCCTTCAGCTGTGCTTCAGGATGACCAGGATTATTCCTCATCTTTAACCCTTTTAATTTTCGCTCCTAAATTCATAAACTTATTCTCTATATGTTCATAACCCCTGTCAATATGCTGTATATTTGTAACTTCTGTCAAGCCGTTTGCAATAAGGCCTGCAATTATTAAAGCGGCTCCGGCTCTTAAGTCCGTGGCTTGTACCACTGTTCCTCTTAATTCATTCGTGCCTTTAATTTTTGCTTGTTTCTTTGTAAATTCTACACAGGCTCCCATTTTTTTGAGCTCATCCACATATTTAAATCTATCTTCGGATACCCCTTCAACAACGGTACTTTCGCCGGACAGTGAAGATAAAAGCACTGTCATAGGCTGCTGTAAATCTGTGGGAAAACCCGGATAAGGCAGGGTCTGTATATTCACCGGAACCAATTCGCGGTCATAATAAACACGCATGGAGTCCCCATATTCTTCAATACCCATACCCATTTCTTTCAGCTTTGCAGTTATTGGTTCCATATGTTTCGGAATTATATCGTCAATAATAATATCTCCCTTTGTAGCTGCTGCAGCTATCATATATGTACCAGCCTCTATTTGATCTGGTATCACCTTGTAGGTACAGCCTGTTAATTCCTTTACACCGTTTATGCGTATTACATCTGTTCCGGCTCCCTTAATATCCGCTCCCATGGAATTTAAAAAGTTTGCCGTATCAACTATATGAGGCTCCTTGGCCGCATTTTCGATTATGGTTTTACCTTCAGCATATACTGCTGCCAGCATAATATTTATGGTTGCCCCGACACTTACAACGTCAAGGTAAATTTTAGCCCCTAACAATTTATCGGCTTGTACACATACCCGTCCATCATCACTGATATGAACAGTTGCACCTAATGCCTCAAACCCCTTTATATGCTGATCAATAGGTCTTTCTCCTATGTCACAACCCCCGGGCATCAAGCATGATGCACTTTTAAATCTCCCCAACCCTGCGCCAAGCAAATAATAGGATGCTCTCATTTTCTTAGATAAGCCATTTTCTAAATAGATATTTTTTACATTGCTTGCGTCTACATATAAGGATGTATCATCTATATAATCTGCATCTGCTCCTAATTCCTTCAATATCTCCAAAAACACCCTTACATCTTGTATTTTGGGTATATTTTCTATAATGCACTTGCCTGGACAAAGAATCGTTGCCGGTATTATTGCAACAGCTGCATTCTTAAATCCACCAATATTTACTTTTCCTTTTAATTTTGTGCCACCTTCTATAACAAATTTAGCCATAATTTTTCCTCGCAGTTTTTTTATTATTTTTTAATCAATTCCCGGCAGATGTTTTTGTGTTCCGTCACTAAAAATAACTTTCCACGTGGGGTCCGAATTTATTCTTTCGATGTTTTGCCAATTATCATCTTCAAAACTATAATATGCTATTTCTATTTTTGAAATTTCTTTATTTTTGATTTCAGGATATGTCAAAATTCGCGGTAATGCTTCAATTGCATGAATTGTACGAACCTTTTCCGTTATTTCCGTCACCGAAACAATTCTTTGCATTTCAAATTTATAAATTCCTTCCTTATCTATAAAAATGTTCATATAGGAATTATCCATTGAATAGTCATTGTATTTTTGTGTATATACATAATGACAATCTGTTTCTGAAATATATTTTAAATTTTCAACATAGTTATCTGCATTAATGTTCTTTTCTTCTAAAAATCTATTTATTTCTTCTTTTATATCCATATTTTCATTTATTTCGCCCTTAACCTTGTTACGTAATGTAAATCTGAGATTTTTGCCATCTATAATTTCTATTGTTTCATTTTTACTGTTGTTGTACGTATATACATCTTCAACAGGTTCTATTTTTTCATGTAAAAAGGTCTCTAACAACTGTGAGTTTACTTTTATTATCTCATATTCAGTTTCTAAAACAGGTAAAATAAATGTTTCATTGGGTATATCCGTATTTATTGTTATATTCCTCTGCTTTAAAAGATTTTCCACGTCTTCTGCAAACTCTTTATCATTCTCGGGATTATACTCAGTCTTCGCCATATAGTTTGATGTAAAAAGAAAAACATTTAAAATTATAAAAGCTGTTATTAAAATAGTATTTGTTTTATTCCAATCCATGACATCTCCTACATCTTACCATTCTTCAATCAAAAGCCCTGAAATGGCATTGAATATAAATGTTTTTTCTTTTGTTTCTATAACCCATACCACCCTTAAAACCTGCTCCTTTGAAATTCTTGATAAATCAAAATATCCAAGATATATATTGTTTATTTCTTTAATCATTTCCGGCTTTATTGGTTTAAGCCGGTCAGCTATTGCCGCTGTTTCCTGATTGTCTGCAGCCCTATCATTTTCTGCATTGTTTTCTGATGTATTTTGAGCTTCTGATACATCAATATTGCTGCTTATTACATCAATCACCGGAATAACCTGTATTTGAGCCATTTTATCACTTTGCGTATCATCGATTTTTCTGATAAATCTTTTGTATGAAATAACATTGTTTCCTATAACATCAATTTGCAGGGCTGAATTTTCTCTTACCTTGCTGAATAATATAGGTCTTTCCAAAATATTGTAGGAAAAAGTAAATCTATAGCCTTCGCTTCCGTCCATATGAATGTTTTCTAAATTGCTCAAATATCCGTGTTCAGGAAATCCAAGAAACTTTTCGGTAAAGTTCACAGCTGCCACAAAGCTTTTATAAACATCTACTCCATTTTCAGGCTCTATTGATGTATCATAAAAATCTAAAAGGCCTTCTTCATTAACCTTGAGTATCTTTTCGGTTCTGTATACATAGACTAAGTTTCCGCTTACTTCAACAGACTTTCTTACATAGTCATAATCATTTCTGAAATAATCCTTTGCAATTTCATTAATTGTGTCACTGTCCAGTACATCAAGTTCCGATTGAACAAATACAGGGTTTAGTGCTGTCTCTTCCAAAGGTATGGGAACCTGTATTGTTTCATCACCTATTTTTTGTTCTGATGAATATTTTGTTCCGCCTGCAAGATTTATTGTATTTACAAGGTCTGTCAATCCCCTTGTGTTAATTTTATCGCTTTGGATCTTTAAAGTATTTTCTCCATTGTAAATATAAATTGAATTATTATTCTCTAAGTCAATTATTACATTTTTTATATTTTTTACAGTATTATTAACATTTTCATTTCCAATTTCCATATGTGAAGTAAATATTTCAACCGGAATGTTTGTATTAAAATCAAACTTTAAATATTTGGATGGAAAAGCTGCAGTTTCAGTAACATGGCTGTTTGCAAAATCAGCAAAAGCATCATTTATTGAAATTAATGCTTTTTCCCACAAGCCTTTGTTGTCTGAATATAATACAGTATAATAATCCCCATATTTAATTATACTTTTAACAGGTTTTAATACTTCCCATATATGTGCTTTTGCTGTTATAGTATCACCCTTGCCTTCAATTGCATTTGGCCTGAAAAACGAAGGCAGCTTCAACCATACATTGCTGCTTAAATATATGCAAATAAGTACCATAACTATAAGAATTACATTTTTAATTTTGGTCTTTAACATAGCATCCTCTTACTGGGGAATTGTAATTATCATTTCAGTTCCTTCGTCTGTTTCGCTGTTGATGGTTATTGAAGAATTATGGGCTTCTGCAATTTGTTTTGCAATTGACAGTCCAAGTCCTGTTCCGCCCAAGCCTCTGGCTCTTGCTTTATCTACGCGATAAAACCTTTCAAATATTCTTGCTTGATCTCCCTTTGGTATACCCTGTCCGTCATCCTTTATTTTTACGACTATATTATTATTGCTTATTTTGGCATCAATCCATACATTGCCGTTATCCTGTACATATTTGACTGCATTGCCTGCAATGTTCAATAATATTTGCTCAAAGCCGTCTCTGTCAAACATAATGGTTAATCCATCAGGAATATTCAAATGCATGTTGATATTTTTGTTTTTTATCTGAATTTGGAGCTTCTTTACAATTAAATTAACCATTTCTCGCAAATTAATCTTTTCTTTGTTCCAATTTGTTTGTTCGTAATCCATTCTTGAAAGGCGAAGCAAATCGCTTACCAGGCGTGACATACGGTCGCTTTCCGAATTTATAACATTTAAAAATTCTTCTGCAATTTGCTTTTCTTCCAAAGCACCGTCCAAAAGTGTTTCCGCATAGCTTTTAATTGTTGTGATTGGCGTTTTCAACTCATGGGATACATTTGCAACAAATTCTTTTTGCAGCTTATCAATTCTGTGTTGCTCTGTAATATTTTTAAATACAAGAATAACACCCCCTATTTCATTTTTGTTGTTCATAAAAGGTGCGTAATCTATATTGTAAGTTTCTCCGCTTTTTTCTACCAACTCTGTTCCGTGACAACCCTTGGACCCAATATAATCCATAGATAAGCTGTCCTTAAATCTTATTATGGCATCATCGAATTTTTCATTGCTTTTAAGTGATAAAATATTTTTTGCAACAGGATTTGCATGAATTATGCTGCCGGACGAATCAACTGTCAAAACGCCGTCTTCCATATAAGTTAAGGTAGTCTCCATCTTATTTTTTTCCTGTTGAAGATTAGACATTGATCTTTTCAATTGATCAATAAGGTAATTGAACATATTGCCCAATTGACCTATTTCGTCGTTTGATTTTACATTGACTTTTTGGTCAAAATCACCTAAGGACATTTGCTTTGCCTTTACCGTAAGCTCTT
>CAZTXR010000007.1:0-22076 GCA_964617605.1 uncultured Clostridia bacterium
CGGAAAGAGGATGACCGCTTAGATAAACTCCGACCATTTCTTTTTCCATGGACAGAATTGCTTTTTCGTTATATTCGGGCACATCGGGCATTTCTTCATCTGAGGCTGTAACCTCCGATGATAATGAATCAAAAAGTGAAAATTGACCTTCAATATTTCTTTTCTTTTGCGCAAGGATTGAATCAATTGTTTTTTCATAAATTGCCATAAGCTGTGACCGCCTTACATTTAAAAAGTCAAAGGCGCCGCATTTTATCAACGATTCAATTTGCCTTTTGTTTAAAACAGCCGGGTCAACCTTTGTGCAAAAGTCTGTGAAGCTATTAAATTTTCCTTTTTTTTCCCTTACATTTACTATATCCGAAATAACATTTGTCCCAACGTTTTTCACGGCAGCCAAACCAAAGCGAATTTTTCCGTTTTGCACCGTAAATTTTCCCATACTTTCATTTACGTCGGGAGGCAGTATTTCTATACCGAGCCTTTTGCATTCTCTGATATAAAGAGATACCGTGCCGGAGCTTCCCATAATGCTTGAGATGAGTGCCGCCATAAATTCAACGGGATAATAAGTTTTAAGCCAGGCTGTTTCATAAGCAAGTGCCGCATAGGCTACGGAATGTGCTTTTGGGAATGCATATTTAGCAAATTCAACCATCAAATCATAGATATCATTGGCTGTTTTTTCATCTACGCCGTTATTTACAGCCCCCAAAATTTCCGATTCGCCGTTTTCTGCCTTTTTCCCATAAATAAAGTTTTTTCTTTCCTCAAGCATTACGCTCATTTTTTTCTTGCCCATGGCACGTCTTAAAAGGTCTGAGCGCCCCATTGTAAATCCGCCTATATCTCTTACTATTTGCATAACCTGTTCCTGGTATACCATGCAGCCGTATGTTACATTGAGGATATGCTCTAATTTCGGGTGAAAATAAGAAACTTTATCCGGGTTTAGCTTATTTTTAATATATACAGGTATTTGTCCCATGGGGCCCGGTCTGTAAAGGGCATTGGCTGCTGACAGGTTTTCAAATTCCGTAGGCTTAAGTTCGCTTAAAAATGCTCTCATGCCTGAGCTTTCAAATTGAAAAATACCTAAAGTTTCTGCATTGGCAAACAATTTATAAACCTTCTCGTCATCGTAGCGGCAATTATTAAAATCTACTTTTACATGATGATTTTTATCAATTAATTCTATGGCATCCCTTATTACTGTCAGTGTTCGCAGACCTAAAAAGTCCATTTTCAAAAGCCCCAACTCCTCCAATTCAATCATGTTGAACTGGGTTGTTATAATATCCTTATTTCTTGAGAGAGGAACATACTTAGTTACTTCTTCCCTGGATATTAAAACTCCGGCTGCATGGGTTGAAGAATGCCTGGGAAGCCCTTCAACCTTAAGGGCTATATTAATCAGCTTGTTTACTTTTGTCTCGCTGTCATATAAGTCCTTCAATTCCTTATTTACCTCTAAAGCGGAACTGATTGTCATGCCTAAGGTCATGGGGATCTTTTTAGCTATAAAGTCTACTTCTCCATAGGGCATATTCAGGGCTCTTCCCACATCTCTTATGGAGCCTCTTGCTGCCATGGTACCGAAGGTTATTATTTGCGCGACTTTTTTCTCCCCGTATTTTTCTTTAACATAATCTATTACCTCTTCTCGCCGCTCATAGCAAAAATCTACGTCAATATCAGGCATGCTTACACGCTCAGGATTTAAAAATCTTTCAAATATCAAATTGTGTTTTAAGGGATCAATGTTTGTAATTTTCATGGAATATGCCACAAGACTTCCTGCTGCCGAGCCTCTGCCGGGACCTACCATAATATTGTTATCCTTGGCATACTTGATAAAATCCCACACTATAAGGAAATAATCCACATATCCCATTTGCTCTATGATACTTATTTCATAATTAAGTCTTTGCTGAATTTCTTCCGTAATATTTTTATATCTATCTATTAAGCCGTCTTGGCATATTTTTCTGAAATATTCTGACTTTTCATAGCCTATGGGGATTTTAAATTCAGGAAGGTGTACAGTATTAAAATCCAGCTCCACCTTGCACCTTTTTGCGATTTCTTCCGTATTTTCTATTGCTTCCCGCGGGAATAAAGCAGCCATTTCGTCATAGGATTTTAAATAAAATTCATCGGAAGGAAATTTCATCCTGTCCTCATCCATGATGGTTTTTTGTATTTGTATACAAAGGAGCACATCATGAAAATAAGCGTCTTCCTTGTTTATGTAATGCACATCATTTGTAGCCACTAATTTTAAACCTGTTTCCTTGCTGATTTGCAGCAAAGATTTGTTTACGGTTTTTTGCTCTTCCATGCCATGGTCCTGCATTTCAAGGAAAAAGTTGTTTTCTCCGAATATATCCTTGTACAAGAGGGCTGCATTTAATGCTTCATCATAATTATTGTCCAGCAAATAGGATTGTACCTCTCCTGCAAGACATGCACTTAAAGCAATAATGCCATTTTTGTATTGTCTTAATGTTTCATGATCTATTCTCGGTTTATAATAATAGCCATCCACAAAGCCTAGGGAGCAAAGCTTAATTAAATTTTGCCAACCCTCTTGATTTTCTGCAAGCAAAACCAAATGATACTGGTTTTTATCCTTTTGAGGATCCTTATCAGTCATTTTACGAGGCGATACATAGGCCTCAAAGCCAAGTATCGGTTTAATACCTTCCTTTTTAGCCTGCTTATAAAACTCAACCACACCATACATGCTGCCATGGTCGGTTATAGCCAAAGAATCCATATTTAATTCCTTGGCTCTTTTAATTAATTCCTTGATTCTGCAGGCTCCGTCAAGAAGGCTGTACTCTGTATGCAGATGGAGATGGGTAAAATTATTTTGTGACATGGTTGCTCCTTAAAAACTATAAATTAAAATACCAATTATTCCTGTTCCAATCATAACTCCAATGGGGTCTGCCTTGTATTTTCTAAGCATAAATACACCTATTGCAACCATAAATATAGAAATAAAATTAATATCGCTTAATTTCATATTTGCTATAGTTGTTCCTTCTGTTTTAAATATTGCAAGCATCAGTATGGAAAATCCCGCGGATGCTATCAATGATACCACAGCCGGCCTCAAGCCCTTTAGCAGACCTTGAATTGATGACAAGTTCTTGTATTTAAAATAAAAGTAAGAAAGCAGCATCACAATTATGAAGGATGGGGTTACACATCCCACCGTTGCTATTACTGCACCCGGAAATCCTGCAACCTTGGTCCCCACGAATGTTGCCGCATTAATGGCAATAGGTCCCGGGGTTATTTGAGATATTGTAAGTAAATCTGCAAATTCCGCCAAATTAAGCCATTTGTGTATTTCGATAACTTGGCTTTTTATTAAAGGCAGCGCTGCATAACCACCACCAAAACTGAATAAACCAATTTGAAAAAAACTTATAAAAATTTCTAAGTATATCATTGCTGCTCACCCGCCTTATTAATTATATTATAATAAAATGCTCCAAAAGCACCACAAAGTATAATGATTAGCGCAGCATTTATTTCAAAAATTACAGCGAAAATTAATGAAATAATCATTATTGTTATGGATATATTATTTTTGCTTTTTAGTACATCTCTTACCATCTCTATTATTACATCAATTATTACAGCAGCTACACCGGCACGCATTCCAAAAAGAAGGGCGCTAATAATGCGGTTTGCTTTAAAAGCTGTATAAAACTGTGCTATTATCGTTATTATTATTAAGGGAGGCAGTACAGTCCCAAATATTGCAATCAAGGCTCCCAACACCCCTGCAAGCCTGTATCCAACCATAATTGATGCGTTCACAGCTATAGGTCCCGGTGCTGATTGAGATATGGCAACTAAGTTAAGCATTTCCTCTAAATCAATCCACTTAAGTTCTTCTACAAACCTTTTTCTCATTAGGGGAACTATTACATATCCTCCTCCGATAGTAAAAGCGCTAAGAGAAAATGTTGATAAAAATAATTTCCAATAAAATTTAATGTTCTTTTCCATGTAGGTCCTTTCTCATAATATCAATTTGAATATTTGGGCATCCGGCAGTCTTATTCACCTGGCAGTTTCATTCATCTACATCAAGGGGGCGAATATTCTTAAGAAGGCCATTATCATTTTTTTGATCCTGGGGAAATCTTTTATTTCCTCCATTGTTACTTTTTCGCTTATATTAAAAGCATCCAAGGTGCTTTCTTTCACCTGTGAAACACTGTCTGTGTCATACATCCATACACCGCATTCGAAATGCAGATAGAGACTTCTGTAATCCATGTTAATGGTTCCTACGACAGCATAAACATCATCAACCACAAATGTTTTGCCATGATTAAAACCGGGGGTATATTGATAAATGGCAACTCCTGCTTCCATTAATTCTTCATAATTAGATTGTGTAACATAAAATGCATACCATTTATCCGGTATGTTTGGAGTAAGGATTCTGACATCCACTCCTCTTTTTGAAGCCATAGTAAGCGCAACCATCATTTTGTTATCTATAATAAGATAGGGTGTTTCTATATAAATATATTTTTCTGCCTGATTAATTAAATTCAAGTAAACAGCTTCGCTCACATGCTCATTATCTAAAGGGCTGTCATCAAAGGGCTGGACATATCCGTGACACTGAGAACTTTTGTCATAGTCCTCAGGTCTGAAGTATTCGTAGTCTTCATCATTGTTTCTCAGGTAGCTCCACATGGACAAAAACATTACTGTTAGACTCCATACTGCATCACCCTTTATTTCAATAACACTGTCCCTCCAGTGACCAAACTTTTCAACAGCATTTATATATTCATCAGCTATATTCGCCCCTCCCGTATAGCCGACTTTCCCGTCTATAACTGCAATCTTCCTGTGATTTCTGTTGTTTAAACGAAATGATAAGACGGGTACGAAGGGATTAAAAATACTGCATTTTATCCCAAAGCCTTCCAGAGTTTTATTATAAGCTCGAGGCAACTTCATGCCGCAGCCGAAATCATCATAAATAACTCTTACATCCAAACCTTCTTGAGCCTTCACCTTTAAAATCTCTAAAATTGAATTCCACATTGTTCCTTCTTCAATAATAAAAAATTCTAAAAATATATATTTTTTGGCACTTTTTAATTCTTCTGACAAATGCCTAAAAAAATCTTCCCCGGAAGGCAAAAACCTTGTTGCTGAATTGTCATAAACAGGGCAGGATGAGTATTTCTCAATATATTTAGCTTGATTATAAGAAATATTATCTTCATCTTTAAGATTATCCAAAGTTAAGGGATGCTGTTGGAGAAACTTTTTCATATGATCTAACATTGTTTGCATCTTATTTTTCATGTTATAGGACACCCCGGTCCCACCAAGGAGCACATAAAAAAGTCCTCCAAAGACAGGGAATATCATAATAGGTATAATCCATGCTATTTTGTATGTAGGATCAATTTTTTTATTTAATATGTGCAATACAACTAAAATACTTATAATTGTTAATACTGAGTCAAACAGTAAAAAATATTGGCTGAATCTAAAAACCATTGTAGCCAATATCACTACTTGGGCTAAAATCGCCAATGATACAATGGTGACCCTATTAAATAAAAAACTTAATAATTTTTCCATACAACACCTTTTTCTAACATAAATTTATTAAATTGTATCAAATAATCAGCAATTTGTAAATACACAGTCTCCTCGAAAAAGCGGTAGAAAAAGGGCTGCCTATGGCAGCCCTGATAAACTAAGGTTTTATGATATTACATTTTTCAAAATCAGTTCCTTGTTTGATTCTGCATGTTTCCTGATAAACCATACATAACCTGCACAGCATAGGGCGGCAACTATAAATGATGCCATGTAGCTTGCAGGATCAAGTCCCAATCTTTCGTCAAGTTTTAATCCTATCGGTGCATGGAATATAAAGCTTAATGTTACGAATATATAGAATACTCCGGGTATCAAGGCAACAAGATAATTCTTGCCGTGAATATACAAGTATACTGCAATTGTTCCTAATGCGAATGTAGCAACAAACTGGTTTGTAAATGCAAAATATCTCCACAAAATATTAAATCCTTGGGGGCTTAATTTAGCATAATACAAGACAACTACTGCAGGAATGAACAGGCATGCTGTTGTAATTATCCTGTTTCTTGAAACTTGCTGATTGATGTTAAATTGTTCTGCAACCATGAGTCTTAATGATCTGAATGCTGTATCCCCTGATGTTATAGGCAATACTACAACACCTATAACTGCTATCATTCCGCCTATTGTACCCAAAAATTCTCTTGATACCAAGCCAACCATTATAGTTGGAGCTGTAGCCATATCTGTTCCTCTTCCAAACAATACCATTGCTCCTGCTGCCCAGCACATAGCTATGAAACCTTCAACCAACATCATGTTGAAGAATGTCGTTTTTCCTTCTTTTTCACTTTTCATTGTTCTTGAAATCAGGGTAGCTTGTGTTGCATGGAATCCTGACATTATACCGCATGCAACTGTAATAAAGAATACTGGTATAAAGGGTAATTTTGAAGGATGTAATGCAAAGGGATTTCCGGACAGAGATAAATTAACTAAATTCTTTCCGCCATCTAACAAAACGCCGCCAAATATTCCAACAGCTGATAAAATCAAGAAACCGCCGAAAATTGGGTATATTCTTCCGATTATAGCGTCAATCGGGAATAAGGTAGCTACTAAATAATATAAAAATATTGCACCATATACAATCCACACTACAGGATTAGATACTACAGCTTGTTGTCCCAATATTTGAGTTACAATTAAATCTCCCGGTGTGTAAACGAATACAACTCCAACCAGGAACATTAAAATCCACAAGAAAAAGTTGTAAATTTTAATAGCGCCGTTTCCTAAATATTTTTTAATTAATTTAGGCATCTGTGCCCCGCCGTTACGCATTGATATCATACCGGAGAAGTAGTCATGCATTGAGCCTGCAAGTACGCAGCCAACAGGAATTGTGATAAATGCTATAGGTCCGAATAAAATTCCCTGTATTGCTCCAAATATAGGACCTGTTCCTGCAATGTTAAGCAGTTCAATTAATGAGTTTTTCCATTTTTTCATTACGACAAAGTCAATTCCGTCTGCTTTAGTAATTGCCGGTGTGTTTCTGTCATCAGGACCAAAAACTTTTTCACAGTATAAACCATAAAAATAACCACCAACAATAAGAATAATAATTCCGATAATAAATGTAGCCATGTTTCCTCCTATTAAGTATAATTTATTTCTAAGCCCCTTAAGTTATTGCAAATATCGGCTTAGACTTTTAACATACTATCATATTCGACAAATTTCGTCAATAACAGAAAATTAGAAAAAATAGGGGAAAACGATTTATTATACAAAATAAGGATGAAAAAAACTGCCCCTGTTAATAGCAGAGACAGTTTTAGGAATGAGCCTATAATAATACGTTTTGTATAATTTGTTCCTTTTGGGTAATTGCTCTCTTTCTAACAAACATTACATAGCCTACACAACATACTGCTGCCAATAAATATGCTATAGTCCACGGTAATCCGAAACCTATTTTTGCGTTCAATATGAAGCTTAAAGTAACGAAGAAATAGAAGGTTCCGGGTATCAAGGATACTAAGTAATTCTTGCCGTTTATATAGAGGTAAATTGAAATTGTTGCCAGTGCAAATGTTGCAACGAACTGGTTTGTAAATGCAAAGTATCTCCACAATATTGAAAATCCTGCAGGATTTGTTTTAGCTATATAAAGAATGATTGCCGCAGGGATGAAGAATGCAATGCTTAACGATACTCTCTTCTGAGCAGAGGTCTGGTCTATGTTAAACTGTTCGGAAACCATTAGTCTAAGCCCTCTGAATGCCGTATCTCCTGATGTTATAGGAAGAACTATAACACCTATTATAGCAAAAAGAGCTCCAAAGTTACCCAAAAAATCTCTTGATACTAAACCGACCATCAAGGTAGCTCCGGTAGCCATATCCGTTCCTTTATTAAAGAGAATCATTGCACCGCCTGCCCAGCACATTGCTATGAAGCCTTCAACAAGCATCATGTTAAAGAAGGTTGTTTTTCCCTCTTTTTCACTTGAAATGGTTCTTGCAATCAAAGTATTCTGGGTTGCATGAAAGCCCGATAAAATACCGCAGGCAACCGTTATAAAGAAGATAGGAATAAAGGGTAAACCACTGGGATGAGTAGAAAGTTTGGCAAATGAGAAATTTGTTAAATATTGTCCCCCTCCCATCATTATACCTATGAAAATTCCAACTGCCGATAAAATTAAAAATGCGCCAAATACAGGATAAACTCTGCCGATAATAGCGTCAATGGGGAAAATTGTTGCAATTATATAGTATACAAAAATAGCTGCATAAACAATCCAAGTGGTAGGGTTATCAGCAACAGCTTTTTGTTGAAGCAATTCTGACACAATTAAGTCCCCCGGTGTATAAACGAAAACAACACCAACTAATAGCATCAGTATCCAAATAATAACATTATATACGCCGAATACTTTGCCGCCTAAATATTTCTTAATTAATTTAGGCATTTGAGCTCCGCCGTTACGCATTGAAATCATACCGGAAAAATAGTCATGCATTGAGCCTGCTAAAACGCAGCCTATAGGAATAGTTAAAAATGCGATTGGTCCAAACAAGATACCCTGTATTGGTCCTAAAACAGGTCCTGTACCTGCAATGTTAAGAAGGTTGATCAAGGAGTTTTTCCATTTTTTCATTACCACGAAGTCTACTCCGTCTGCCTTGGTAACTGCAGGTGTTTGTCTGTCGTCAGGTCCAAAAACCTTTTCACAGAAACTGCCGTACAAATATCCGCCGCCGATAAGAATAATAATACCGATCATAAAAGTAACCATTAAATAAACCTCCTTTAAATTTTAATAAAATTATTAAATAATTGAATGAAAAGATAAACAACGTTTTCCGAGTGCGATTTCACCTCCGTATAATGAATTATTATCCTTAGTAAATTTTACCACTAAGACCTATTACAGTCAATAAAATTATTGGTTATTTTTACATAAGTTTAAATAAATCATCAGAGTTAAACAATCTTCGGGCCCGTGTACTCCTTTGCTTACGCTTAGGATGACTTGATTTTAATTTTACTTAATGAATATGACAAAAACCAACAAGCAAGCAATAATATGAAATTTAACAGGTAATTAAAAGTAAAATCAAGACCCGGGAATATGGAAATAATTGAGCCTAAAACAAGTCCCAATATCGTATAATATGTAAATCCATATGCTTTTTCAAAAAGAATGCATATTAGTTTAGCTAATAAGAGTACAGATATTGCAAAGCCCAGGCCAAGATAGATAATATTTATTATTTGAATATTTGAAATTGCCCCTATAACTATTTCATAAGCACCAAAATACATGAGTATTATGGATGCGCTTATACCCGGAATAATTGTTCCAAAACCTATTATAATACCATAAATGATTAAATGTATGGAACCTGCGCCTGCGCCATTTATAATATCAATTCCGCTATTTTCGAAATATGTTACAAATAATGTTATGGTAAAAGATATCATAAGGGCTATTAAGTACTTTTGCTTATAACCCTTTTTATTTGCTTCCTTTATTACTGAAGGAATCGTGCCAAACATCAAGCCAATAAAAGCATATTTTACTCCAACCTCATAATTTATAAATAAATATTCTATAATTCTGCTAAAAATTAAAACTCCTACAGTACCGCCAATTCCCACCGGCGTGAAATATATTATATTTTCTTTAAAATTTTTTGTTAAATTAGCAATAAAGTATGTAATTTTGTCATATAAACCAAATATTACAGCCAAGGCTCCTCCGCTTACCCCGGGGGCTATAGCTGCTGCACCTAATGCCATTCCTTTTAAAAATCCGGACATAAAATTCATTAAATCACGCACCCTGTTTAAGTAAAATTATTTGTTACATTAAATTATATAGAAGTATATCTAAATTATCCATAAATATTATCACTTATGCCTAACAACTTCGAATCTTTCCAAGCGATATTTTTCTGACGATGAAATTCCGGCTACCCCTTTCGTATCTTTTCTTCATAGCTATAAATATTATCCGAAATTTCTGTTAAATCTTTCGTTAATCTTTTCATTTGTTTTAATTTTATTGAAATACTCTTCTATTAATAAAGCACATGGGCTTATTGCTTCATTGTATAATTCAATCAATTCATGGTTTGTCTCGTTGCACTTTTCGTTAGGAATATACTTTTTTATAAGGTCTGTCTTATTACTGCTTCCTGAAATTTTAAGCAGCCCTATGAGCAATGCTCTTGGCAGAGGCTTTGGTGCTACCAACAAATTCAAATAAAATTTCATTGACTTTAATGTTTGCTGTATTTCATCAGCTGATATGTCAGTGAAAAACACTGAAATACATTTTGCATTGTCAATACCTGGATTTATATGAGAAGTGGGCTTAAATGTAATTGGATTTAAACCATCCTTAAGCATTATTGCCCTATCAAATTCTGTTTCAATTTCATTGTGGGATATTTCATTTTCTTTTTGTCTGATATATGGGTGACATTGACTGTCTAACATATAATGGCATATAAATCCTGCAATATAGGAAAAAGCTTTATTGAAGTCATCACATGATAATATTCTTTCTTTTGAATTTTCAAAAAATATATTTGCTTTTATTTTATGAATTTCATTTCCTAACTTATTTACTTTATTGGATTGTAAAGGTTTATAATAAAACAATATATCAGGTCCGTGCAAGCCTATATTGTACAAATCAATATTGCCTTTGATTAACTCTCCTAATTCGTCGTTTAATTCATTTAAAACCTTTTTGCCAAATGTATAATGTGCATAAGTTGTAGGCATCTTTTTCCCCTCTCTCAATGAATTCTGTATAAGTCGAATTTTTATTTGCAAACTCTTATTATCAGATTAATTGGCATAAAAATATGCGCAGCACTCCCTCTGTGGGATAAACCCTTTTTCCTGCTCCTATGCCTATTTTTTTTACTTTATAATTTTTTGGAAGTTCATATTTTGTTCTGATTGCAGCCACAATGGAAGCTCCCGTAGGTGTTACCATTTCACCCTTAATGCTTGTAGTCTTTAAATTCAAATTATAGCATGAATCAATTATTTTTACGGCGGGTACCGGCACCGGAATTATTCCTCCGCGACAACTTATAGTACCGCAGCCGTCATAAATATCAGATACTATTACATCCTTGATTTCTAAATTATCCAAGCAAATTGCAGTGCTGACTATATCTACTATAGAATCAAGCGCACCTCTTTCGTGAAAATATACTTCTTCAATATTTATTTTATGAGCATATGCTAATGCCTCAGCCTTAATTTTAAATATCTTTTTCGAAATTTCTTTTGAATTTTCGCTTATGGAGGAATCATCTATTATTTTAATAATATCGAATAAATTTCTTTCTGGCTTGTTTTCATAATCTGTTTCTTCTTCTATAATAACATTAAAATCACATGCTGCAATACCATTTTTACTAATTTTTGATATTTCAATTTTATAACCTTTAACATTTAAACTGCTTAAGCCTTTTAATAAAATATCTTTATCGGCTCCTAAATCCAAGAGGGCGGCTACCGTCATATCACCGCTGACTCCCGAATAGCACTCCATATAAATAGTTTGTCCTGCCATACTTGCTCCGTCATTTTATTCAATAATAAGTAATACTTCATCTCAATACACTATATCAAATTTTTTGCTCAGTGAATAAATAAAAAATACCCATTACTTTTTCGATAGTATTTATATCTGTTGTATAGTAACAATATATATGATTGAATATATTATCACTATGCAAAGAGTTATGGGTAATATAAATCATTTTATAATAAAATGTTTTTAATTTTATTTGTTGGATTCTTTGAGCTATTTTTTAAGGAAAAAATGTACCGGATTTGATGAAAGGTAGTCCGGCAATACAAATATCTTTGGATCCTTTCCTACAAATCTTGCCGCATCTTTTATTGCTTCCTCATATGTTGCCCGTGTTATGCATCCCATACCCCTTGCGTATCCCGGTTCCTTTGCACCTATCACATAGACTGCACGGGTATTTCTTAATGCGACACCGCCAAAATATGCCATTGAAAACCCGTGGAAGGGATGATATGCGTAAGCATGTCTATGCTTATAAATATATTCAGGTCGATTTGCCAAATCTTCTTCATATCTTTCCAATTCCCATGGTGAATTGCAATTTTGCATAAGACTGTACAGTTCACGTCCATATGGGAACCACTCATCATTAAACCAGCCGTCACATATTGATGCTGCAATTACAACTCCGTCTTTGCTCAATATATCTGAGCAGCGGGAAACTGCTGCTGCGATTGCCTGCATGAATTGAATAGGATTGGAGCCCATTCCGGGACCGTAGTGGAAATTTCGCGGGATTCCTACCACTAGAACATCAAATTTTTCTTTTTGATCAAGAGTAACTTCTGTACGTTCAGCTGCCACAGGCCATGTGGCCTTTTCAACATCGTCTATTCTGCCTGCAAAAGTTTTGATTACACGGGCTTGGGTATCAATAACCGAGTCAACTGTAAAGAATTCCCTGCCCATCTTTTTCTCCATCTGTTTTCCGATAGCACGAAGTTGGTGTCTAAAATGCGTATGTCCGCTTATGGGCAGAAAATCTTTGTGATAAAGTGATTGCGGGCTGTGATGATGTCTGATTGATTTGTATGAGGTTAGCCCTGTAGCAGCCATCTTGTAACCACCGCTGTAACCTCCATAGGGATTGCCGTTGCAATGGCCTAATAATATTGTAAAATCTGCCTCAAATGCATGCCTGTCAATATCAACATAATCACCATATTCATCTTCGCCGCAGTATACCATTTCATCTTCAATGGTGCTGTCATGGTTAATGAATCTCTCTCCCCAGAACTTGTTTACCACATCAACAGGCATGTACTGCTCAAATTCGCTTTTTAAGTTTTTTCTGTGCAGTCCTGTAGAATTTAACAATTTTATATTTCTTTCAGAGACTCCGGCATCCTTTAACTCTGACAGTATTAAAGGGATTGAAAGTTTTCTGTGGGTTTTATCGTGGAATCCGCCTTTAACCCTATCAGGAAAACATATGGTAACCTTATCTGAAGGTTTGACAGAATCTGCGATTCTTTTGGCTCCTAAAGGATTTTCGAGAGCATTTTTAATTTCTTTTTCCGGATCATCTGAATATTTTGGATCAACATGATCGGTTTTCATAGAAAAAATTGTAGCACTTTCCGGCACTTCAATGGGCATAAAGCCGTCACCGTATTCTATTGTTGTTTTTTTCACCTATTTGCCTCCTTGTTTGTCTATTTATACTCCGGTAAATTATGAACTTTTCTTATAAAGTTAATTAGGTTTTTCATACCCATTTCCATTGAGAACCGGGGTTTAAAACCTATTTCCTGCTGCAGCAAGGTATCATCCAACTGCCAGGCAAGACCGAATTTACCTTCCTGATACTCAATTTCCGCATCCGGTATAAGCTTTTTTACATATTCTCCAGCTTCTTTTATGCTTCTTACATCAAATCTGGTATTAAATATTTTTGTTTTTGTAGGACCTGCATCAGAACATTTTACTGTTAATGAAGCTATATCTTCAGCATACTGCCAATCAACCACATCATCACCAAAAGGAACAATTGCCTTTTTCCCAAGGGCCGGATCTGTAAGTGCATTAATAAAAGACGTTGCTCCCCTTACCCTGCCGGGTCCATACACAAGTGTATATCTTAAACCTAAGGTATCAAGTCCCCATGTTTTTGTGTAATGTTCGGTTAAAAATTCATTAAATGATTTTGTTGCTCCATACATGCTTACAGGTGCGTGGTGAGCATTATTGCCAAGAACCAAGGTCTCGTGGGATGATTGATTGCCATATACCACCACAGAACTCGCATAAACTAATTTCTTTATATCCATAATCCTCATGGCCTCAAGTATTGTTGTATGCCCAACAATATTTACTTGTACTGCTTCATCAGGAAAGTCATTGGAATATGGGTGCAGCAATGACGCTAAATGGATAATCTTTTCTACCTTATGTTCCTTGATAATTCTGCAAATACGTGCCAAATCTGTAATAGCACCGGTTGCAATTGTAACTTGTGATATTTCCTCCGGGGTCAATATTTGTTGCATAACATTAGATGTCATATAGTCATAAGCAACTACCCTGTCCCCTCTTTTAAGAAGCTCTTTTGTTACATAGGAACCAACAAACCCGGTCCCTCCGGTAATTAAATATACCATTGAAATTCTCCTTTCGCCATGTCATTAAAGAATTATTTCTAACAACTTATTTATATAAGTATTTAATTCCCTATGTATTTTATGTTTATATCAATAATATCTATTTCATATTTCTTTGTAATCGGATATTATACTGATAGTCAATTCCTCGAAATACTGTTTTTTCATATAAAATGGGATAACCATTCTCCAAGAATGTAGTTCGCTTTATTACAAGCACCGGTTGGCCAACCTGATAATTTAAATACCCTGCCTCTTCCTTGGTACACAGGCCGGAAGAAATTTTTTGTTCGCCGTAACTTATCTTGAATCCACAGTTCTCTAAATATGCAAATACCTTATCCTTGGTAAAATCTAAAGAATCAATTAATTTACCTATGTCATAGGATACATAGGAATGATTGAAAGCCAAAGGCTTTCCATTCGTTTTCAGTATTCTGGAAAAAGAAAAAACATCTGTTCTGACAGACTCGCTAAGAGCCAAGTGTTTTCTTACTACTGATGAAGCCTCTTCGTATTCATTATGGACAACTTCAGCCGTTACAATAATACCTTTAGCGTTATATAACTCCTCAACAATTCCAAGCAGGCGGCCTAAATTATGAGTCACCTTTTTTCTGGCAACAGTATTTTGTTTTCCATGACTTCTATCTATATATCCTTCCTTAACAAGGCAATCAATACATTTTCGAATGGTCACCCTGCTAACATTGTATGTTTTTGCCAAAACCCTTTCTCCGGGTATGGTATCGCCCGGTGATAGTTCTTCTGATTCTATTAAATCTACAATAATGTCTTTCAACTGAATATATAATGGTTTCTGTATACCTGGATATAGTATTCCTTTAAGTTCAGTTAGCATAATATAACTCCCTTTAACTGTTATTTACCACCATTTAATCTGTTCTGTAACATATTGTCGTATTTTTATAAATTCGGGATCTATAATATCTCGCGGGCGAGGTAAATCCACCTTAAAATCTTCCTTAATAGTGGTAGGCTTATTGGTTAATATAATAATACGTTCCGCTAAATATACTGCCTCTTCAATATTATGAGTAATAAAAATTACTGTATTCCCAAGTTCTTTCCATAAACGAATAACTTCATCCTCTAAATAAAATCTAAGCTTAATATCCATTTGCCCATAGGGTTCATCCATTAAGAGCAAGTCCGGGTTCATAGCAAAAGCACGGCCTATAATAATACGCTGTTCGGTACTCACTGAAAGTTGATGGGGGTATGAATTGCGAAATTCTTGCAATCCCATCAAATTAATAATATTTTCTACCCGTTCATTAATTACTTCCTTAGGCAGGTTTTTAAGTTCAAGCCCGTAACTTAGATTTTTTTCGACCGTTTTCCAGGGGATTGCAGAAGGTTCCTGGAATACAAAAGCTAAATTGTGCTTTTTAGGATGGGCTGATTCGCCGTCAATCAATAAATCGCCTTTTGAAGGCATATGAATTCGTGTCAACAAATTAAGCAAGGTGGTTTTTCCGCATCCGGTAGGTCCGACAATACATACAAATTCACCCTTTTTTACTTTGAAACTTATATCATCCAATACATGTAAAGTTCCAAAATATTTGGTTAGATTTCTAACCTCTACTTTATATTCACTCATTATCGCCCTCCTATATCGCCAAATCCGTGTTTTCACTAATAGTTTTTCGGAGTTTCAAAAATTCCAAATCCAAAGTATCTCTCGGACGAGGCAAGTTTATTTCATAGATCTCCTTAATTTGTGCAGGAAATTTACTTAATAAAATTATTCTGTCTGCTAAGTAAAGAGCTTCTTCAATGTTGTTTGTGACAAAAATTATTGTACGTTTCTCCGCTTCCCATATCCGAAGAATTTCATTTTGCATGGAATATCTTGTTTGAGCATCTAATTGTCCGAAAGGTTCATCCATTAACAGAATCTCAGGACTGTTGGCATAGGCACGTGCTATACCTACACGTTGTTTCATTCCGCCTGACAGTTGGTTTGGATAACTTTTTTCAAATCCCTGCAGCCCCACAAGGTTTATAAATTTTTGAGATAGATCCTGCCTTGTTTTTTTATCCTTTCCCTGTATCTTCAGACCAAATTCGACATTTCCCATAACAGTTTTCCAAGGCATCAAAGCTAATTTTTGAAAGACCATGCCTATTCGTCTGTCACTTCCTTTAATTTCTTCTTCATTAAGCAAAATACGCCCGTCTACAGGCCTCTCAAGTCCCGCTATCATATTAAGCAATACAGATTTGCCACATCTGCCCGGTCCTAATATTACAAGAAATTCTGATTCTTTTACTGAAAAAGATACATCTATAACCGCATCAATAACTTTATTATTTGATATGTAGCTTTGAGAGATATGTTCAAGCTTTAACTTGATTTTTTGATTGTCCATGGGCATAATATCCTTTCTAAATATAAAGTTGCTATAGCTAAAAACGCACCTACCAAGCCTATACATACCATTGACAGCAAACATAAGGCATAGTCGCCTGAATCCATTCCACGTGTAATAAGAAATCCGACGCCGGATTTTCCTCCTAGCATTTCCGCTGCTAAAACAACCATCCATGCCGCACTGGTAGACGTCCTCAGGCCGGCAAAAATTGCATCTAAGGCTGAAGGAATGGCTATTTCAAATAAGACCTGTTTACGATTGGCATTAAAAATTGTACCGACATTAAGATATAATTGATGTACATTTGAAATGCCCACTTGTGTATTTACCACAACCGGCATTAAAGCACCTATAAATACAATTAAAATTTGCGGAAATTCTCCTGTTCCAAACCACATGGTTATCAGTGGCACCCAAGCTAAAGGGGGAACTGATCGAAAGGCGGTGAATATGGGGCCTAACAATGCATTTGCCTTTTTATTCCACCCGATTAAAACACCAAAAGAAATACCGATAATCCATGCTATCCCCAAAGCAATAAAAACACGCTTTAAGCTTGCCCATATGTGGCCTAAAAGGCTTAAGTTTCTTATAGGTTTTTTTAAAAAAAGAAGGTACCTTTCCCAGATATCAAGTGGTGACGGAAAATTGCTGTTCCTTGAAGAAGAGGCTGAAAACCATAAAATAATAAGCAAAGATAGCGAAATAATCGGAAGAATGGCATAAATTCGATTTATATTCTTTGCCCTGCGTTCAGCATCGCTTTGTACAATGTTTACTTTACTCATTGGCTTATCCTCCACTTCAACACCTTATCTTCAACTTTCTTTAGGAAAAAGGTCAAAAATACCCCAATTGCGCCTATAACCACGATTCCAAGTATAATAATATCCGGTCTGGCAAACATGCGTCCTTGTTGAATCATAAATCCCAAACCAATGCTGGCAGCAAGCATTTCTGAAGCAACCAAAGTAGCCCATGAATTACCTAATGCAACACGAATACCTGCAAAGGTCATTACCATGGAAGAAGGTATTCCTATTTTGTAAAATGTAGTAAAGTTTGAAGCTCCGCAGGTTTTTGAAAAATCAATTAAAACCTGACTTGTCTGTCTGATACCTGTATATGCATTGATTACACAGGGGACAAATGCAGAAAAGAAAACTATAAATGCTTTGGCTTTTAATCCTACACCCATCCATATTATTGTAATGGGAATCCATGATACGGGTGGTATAGGCCGGAGAATTTCAAATATTGGGCTCATGAATTTATCAAATCCACGAAACCAGCCCATAAAAAGCCCAAGTGGTATACCAACCGCAATAGCCAAAAAAAATCCGGTCAAAACTACTTGTAAGCTCCCAAGTATATGCAATCCCAATACTGCACCATCAGGATTAGAATTTGTAAGCTTTACAAAAAAAAGATTTATGATTTGAGACGGCATCGGAACATATCTGCTTGGAAGCCAACCAAACAAAACAGCAAGCTGCCATAAAATTATAAAACCAAAAATGCCTATAAAAGAATATAATGCCAATTGATAAGATTCCCGTTTCGCCCTGTTTTGAACTAATAAAATTCGTTCTTTATCAGACATTTTTGAATTTGAAACTTCAGGTTTATTCATTATAAAACTCATCCCTCCTTTACTCTTTCATTGCTAAAATTCACTTACAACAAAATGAAGGCTTCAGCAAATATAGATTATAGTCTTTCCGGGGGTGGGGGGGGAATGTACCCGCCAGAAAGACTATATCCTATAAAACCAATATATTTATTACATTCAAACATTTAATAAATTATAACATAGTTCCTATAAATATAAATGTTATTGAATGTAATTCAGAGTTTTTAATGTGTTAGCTGCATTTTCAGCAACAATTGGAGCTACCAATTTCATTTCATTGATTTTTTGTCTGTCTGCAGTATTATAGTTGCCTAAGGAAATAAAGAAATCCAATGTTTCAAACAAAAGATTAGCAGCTTTAAGGACTTCTCCTGAACCTGAGCGGTCTGTTTCTGTTGCTGTCATTATAGTATAAGCATCCTTAACAGATGGGCACATAAATACTTCTAAAGCACGCCTGCAAATGGATTCGTCAGATTTAACTCCCTCGTCTTCACATGAAGTTACATAAAGCTCAACAGCCTTATCCATATTAGTGTCATTTTCTTGACACCATTCCCAAGTCATGTAATATACCATCCAAGCTGTAGTGATTAGTTCTAACTTATTTTCTATAGCATCCGGCGTCGCGCATAGCCCGCATACATTGTTCAAATTCATTTTGCCAATATCTGTTACACGAATAAGGCCTTGATCTTCAGCATTATAAGCTACAGCATTCCATGCACATACAGCATCAGCTTCTCCTGCCATAAATGCAGTAAGGCCTGAAGTAACATCCATACCTATAACCGTAACATCTTCAATACTGGTCCCTATGCTTTTTAAATAACTGGCTGCCATATATTGCAATGTAGTTCCGGTTGTTAGAATTATTTTCTTGCCTTTCCAAAGTTCCGGATTTGTGGGGTCATTTGCAAGTTCGCTGTCGGGGCGCACAAACATAGCTGTATTATACTCATTGTCACATACACCTATCATTTGCATATCATAGTTTTTCATACCATTTAAAACTCCGGGGCCGCCTACGTCACAAATATCCCAGCTGGCATTTGCCTCCATCATGGCAGGTCCTGCAATAAAAGATTCATATACAACATCAATATTCAGCTCATCAAAAAATCCCATTTTATCAGCTATGTAGAAAGGCATGCCATGAGCTGAGCCAGAGAAGAATCCCACACGTAAAGTAGAACGTTTTTCCATTGGTGTTAGTCCAAAAGTTGTTTCCTTTGTTGTATCATCACCATTGGGAGCTGGTTCCTGGTTTGATGGCGGTTGAGCCGGTGCTTGGGTTCCACAACCTGTAAGTAACGGGAGAACCATCGCTACTGCAAGCAATAATGCTAATACCTTTTTCATTTCTTTCTCCTTCTAAATTCATAAGTAGTATCAAAAGTATTGTTATACTTAATGACCAATATTGCCTTATATAACTTGCTGGCGCAAGAATAAAAGCCTTTGTTTTACTTTTAGCTAACGATAGTCTATGAATATCAACATAAATTATACTATAGTAACCGACGTTTCCTAAATGCTTTTCAACAAAGTGTCTGCTATCCGAGATGGTATGCCAACTGGTATTATTATTAATACCAGTTGAGTGTAAAGATAGTATATCAAAATTGCTTAATTGTGTCAATTAATTTTGAAAACGCTTTTATAACTCTTTTGTAACAAACTTTGTTGTTTTTGTAAATAATACTTATATAATGTTACTAACACTATTTTATATTTCATACAAGTCAGAAAACTCTATCTGTATTTGCTCTGTTAAGTATTCGCCGTTAGGCACCTTGTCATTATTATACAAATAGAAAATTGAATCTGTGTTTTCGCATGGAAGTTGTAATAAAAAATAAACTTCTTCCTCAATACCGCATAAATCAATATGACCTTTATGAAGATTCATTATTGACTTGCATATATGAAAGCCAACCGAAATGTCTTCTATGCTGTTTTTATTAAGGTTGTCCATTTTATTTATAAAAAGGTTAATTAGATCTTTATTTCTGTTTTTAAATGAAATAGTTAGATTAATATTATCTTTAGAAATATGCAACTTAACAAACACTTCTTTTTCATCGGAAAATTTGATAGCATTAGATAAGAGAATCAGAATTGCCTTTTGAATTTTAGCTGCATCGCATGGCATAAACTTTTCTTCAATATTGGTATCAAAAATAACTTTTTTATCCTTGATATTATTAGATATGTTAATGACAATGTCTTCAATTGCTTCAACAATGTTTACATTGTTAATATTTAAATCGAATTGTTGGTCTTCAATTCTTATCAAATCCTTCATATTGCTTAAAATTTTGATTAGTTTTAAGCAATTATACTTAATTGAATCAATACTGTTAGTTAAATTATTTTTAACTTTTACCTCTTCATCCTGTACATAAAGCTCGATTAGTTGACTTTCTCCATGAATGTTACTGATAATATCGTTTAATTTATTATAAACATTCCAGTATTCGTCACAAATACGGCTATCAACTTCTTCCTCTGCCGCATTTTGAATCGCTACATTTGAAGTATTGACTGCATTATCCGCTATCCTGCCCCTTAAATAGGGCAAGACAATTATATTATTTGGCTCAATCATATGACCACTCCCTTGCATTGATATTAAATAAATCTAATAAAATATTTTTTTCATTATAATTTATTATGAATAAAGAATCAAATAGAATCGAATAAACTCACATTCATGATTATATCGTAGAAGGTACGTAATCATTTGTCGAATTTTGCTCAATATAAATATTTTAATCAAAATAGGTGTTTTATTAGATATGCTATACCCATTCCTGCAAACAGCAGAATATAAATCAGTACTCATGGGGGACATATTTTATACCAAGGCTTTTTCATTATTTCTCCTCTTGCAATTTACTTCCGCAATTTGGGCAATATTTATGCCCTTCATTTAATTTATATCCACATTCAGGGCATGTACAAGATGTTCCTTTTTGTATAAGCTGTATATCTTCATCTTTCAGAAAGACATTATGACCTTGTTCTCTTTCCATCATCAAGCCTTTTTCTTTGTTTGTAATCAAATACAAACTATTGCAGCAAGTTGTTTTTGCATAAAATTTTTTATTAAATTTAAATAATGGTATGAAAAATAAGCTTAATACGCTATATTCCATGTACGCTTCATACCGTCCGTATTTTGAGCAGCAGCTGCACATAATCGGTTCATAATAATCTAACTTTTCTTTTTTCTGATATACTCCTGCAATAAAAAACATATATTTGCCCCCTATTAGTTATATTGACTATATCCATACAGAATTTTTCTTCTCATAATAACCTTATTGCCGGCAAGATCCAAAACAACCTTAACATGAATCAATATTAAGCGAGTCCCTTTATTTATCATATTCATACTTAACAACAAATAATTCTAAGGTTTCCTCCCCTCTGTTGCCTAATTCGGTTATAAGACCTTTTGGGATATTTACCAGCTGACCTGCGTTAAAGGTTTTAAGCTCATTGTTTTCAATTGCTATGCTGAGCCGGCCCCGGACTATTAAAGCGTATACAGTAGCATCAGTAGGATGCTTTGGAAATACTTTGCCTGATGGAACAACAACGTGATTCATAAGAATATTTTCATCCTTAAAAATATTCTCCATTATCTCCCGGTCTGTTATTGTATAATTATAAACCTTTTCCACTTAATTTCCTCC
>CAZTXR010000008.1:0-21142 GCA_964617605.1 uncultured Clostridia bacterium
TAGCTTCCAATTGTCCATCTCTAAATTCTGCATTCTTACCATATGCCTGCCTTAGATGTTTATTTGCAATTAATTCTAAATTATTCATAATATCCCCCAATAGAATCCTCTTCTTATAAAATTACTTTCACATAAAACTTCCTTGTTCTAGGACCGTCGAATTCACAAAAGTATACCCCCTGCCATATCCCAAGCTTGAGTTTCCCGTTTTCAATAATAATTGTGCATGAAGAGCCCATTACAGAAGCCTTGATATGAGCATGTGAATTTCCTTCCATGTGCCGGTAACCTGCATCCTTTGGGAATACCTTTCGAAGAGTACCTAACAAATCATAAACCACATCCGGATCAGCATTTTCATTTATTGTTACTCCGGCTGTTGTATGCGGCACAAAAATTACTGCAAGACCCTCTTTAATATTGGATTTTCTTACATCTTCTTGAATAATACCAGTAATATTTATCATTTCATCTTGTTTATTTGTTCTTAGTGTGTGTTCCATGTACACCTCTTTTTAATATTACTTAATATACCCTCCAAATAAATCTCCATACTTCTCAACAAAAATTAATGCATATTCCGGAATTTGTTCTATATTTTCATAGCCTGCCTCTAAAACAATATAGATATCAATTCAAAACCATTCCATACCCTTTGTTTTTAAGAAATTCTAAAACTCCATGAATTACAACTTGATATGTGGTTTTTAATATTGAAACACTCATTATTATCTCATAATTTGTACACGTGAAAGGAAACCCCTTACATATATTGTTTTAACTCCTTTTTCCTTTACTATATCATTAAATAGCAATTTTTAAAGATAATATTATCCGGAATTGTGATAAATACAATCTTCCTTTTCTTTTTTGAAATTTTGGGGACGGAAATACAGGGACGAACCTTTGAATTCCTTATATTACAATGGAATTTTAAGGTCAGTCCCCAAGATGGCCAAAATGTCTTATCCTCTTTTTTTGTAGTCCCTTTCTATTTCATCCTTCCAGCTTGAATCGACCTTTTTACTTTTCCTGAAGCTGCTTACGGCATCACTGACAACCTTGTAATTTAATTGGGTTCCCGCACTGTCACTTACAAAATTAACCGCCATGTCAGCACTGATACCAAAAGATCCTGCTGTCATAATAGCATCAATATTAGCCCCAAGGAACATAAAGTCCCAAGCATATTTAGATTTTTGATGCTCAACCATTTCTTTGATTTTTTCATAAGAAAATTCCTTGCTGGAATTTTCCATACCGTCAGTTATAATAACAAACAATACCTTTCCCGATCTTTCTTCTTCATTTGTATCAACCAAGACTTTGCCTATATTATTAATTGTAATACCCATTGCATCAAGCAAGGCAGTAGAGCCTCGTACATAATACTCTCTGTCTGTTATTGCATTAATATGCTTTATATCCTTCCTGTCGTGGAGCAATTCATATTTATCATCAAACAAGACTGTAGTCACAAAAGCATCTCCGCTTTCCTTTTTCTGTTTTACAAGCATAGAATTATATCCGCCGATTGTATCCTTTTCAAGCCCTGACATGGAACCGCTTCTGTCTAATATAAATACTAATTCCGTTAAATTTTCTTTCATTTCAATACCTCCAATTTTTATTAATTAGAGAATATCATTTTTTCAAAGATATATGGTCGCTTTTAATGCGACATTACAATCCCAGCAAGTTTTCTTCAAAGGCGAACAAGGTCTCATTTATTTCGAAAATATTGTAAATTTCCCGTTCAATAAAATATTCAACTATTATATCAAATTTGCTGCTGCGGGAAAGGGCATAACCGGCCCTTCCAAGCAAGTCCTTTGTTTGATCTACATTTAATTTCAAAGATATACAAAGGGCTAAAGCGGTTGATTTTTTTGGCTTATAATATTTGTCCGTTCTTATTTTAGAGAAAAGTTTCCTGTCAATATTGGCTTTTTTATAAGTTTCCACATCAGTCATACCCTTTTCATCTATTAATCTGAGAAGCATTTCAGAAAATGTTTCTTCCAGCTGAGATATAATATCCTCTAATTTTTTACCGCTTAATGCCTCACCGAGCACGGTTCTTGCCGGAGAATAATTAATATCCGCAGCTTCGTTTAAAAATCTATACTCTTTATTTTCAGTGCGCCGGTCAACATATTTATCATCAATGTATTTTTCAATGGATATGTACAGTTTTTCACTTATTTCCACTGCCCCTTTATCAAATACAATCAAGTAAACCATCATATCATTTTCCAACAAGAAATCTTGTATGACCCTTACAGCCACCTTGAAGGCTTCTACCTTAGGATAACCGTAAATTCCGGAAGATATTAAAGGAAATGCTATGGATTCCAATTTGTATTTCTTTGCTAAATTAAGAGACTTTGCATAAGAGCTTGACAAAAGTTTTTCTTCATTGTTATTACCGCCATTCCACACAGGACCTACAGTATGTATAATATGTTTTGCAGGAAGCTTGTAGCCTTTTGTTATAACTGCATTGCCCGTTTCACATCCCCCTATTGAGTTGCATTCCTCTTGAAGCTCCTTGGCTCCTGCCGCCTTAAAAATAGCTCCGCAAACACCACCGCCCATTTTAAGAGCAGAATTCGCAGCATTTACTATAGCATCCACTTCCATTTTTGTTATATCGTTTCTTATAATCAATAATGGCATCCTATCACTCCCTTTCCCTATTGTGTTAATTGCAAGAACTTTTTGTCAAAAGTTGCAAATCAAAAATGTACATTATTGCAACTACATTTTGTACAATGTTGCAAGCTCTATTTTGTCACTTAAATAGATAAAAAATAGATTAGATTGCAGACATATATTGAATTAATAAAGCTTAGGGTTCAGTTCGCCCTGCCAGCGTTTAGGAGGACTTTTAATTGTCACATCTAGCTTTCCTGCATCATATGCACGAATATCATTCTCAATATTTGTGTAAAGGTCCTGTTCACTGAATACATAGGGGAAAGGTTCTTCAGAGTATTTTAAAAACAGATATTTCTTAAGTTCATCTGAGAAAATTTTTCTATGTTTGCATTTTTGCCGTATCTATACGGATAATTTCATAACCTGATTCCGTAGCACCGCTGCAAAACTCATCTGCAAGGAATACAGTTGTACCGGTTTTATGCGGGCTTCTCGTAAGTACTAAAATTCTCATATTCACGCTCCTTTTGTCAGCACTAAGTCATACTATATCATTTCAACCCTTTAAATGTATACTTCATTTTTCTCTCCTAATCTTCATACATATTTACTGCCTTCTTTTACGCTTAGCTTTGACAAGCTGTTATTGTCAATAAAGTCTTTTACCCATTCCTTGTTGGTTTTTGAATATTCCCTAAGTGCCCATCCGATAGCCTTGTCAACAAAAAACTCTTGCGTATGGGAATTGTTTAATATCGCTTTACCTAAAAAGTCTGTATCCGTCTTTTCCTTATATTTTAATTGAAACAAAATGGAAACTCTTTTAAGCCAAATATTATCTGAAAAAATCCACTTATCAATATCCTCTTCCTTGATATGAGGATATTTCATACAAATATAACCGACTATGGGGCTTATGGCATCCACGCTGTCCCACCAGGATTTTGTCATTATTAACTCTTCAAACCTGTCCATGTCATCAGCAGTAAATAAATTCTTTACCACATCCATGTAAGTAATTGACAAATACTGAAACTCTCTTTCCCGCAGGTCAAAGCATTTATATATAAAATCCCAGTCAATTTCTTTTGCTTTTTTGCTTTCTTTGATAAACTCCTTTGATAATTCCATCCTTTCAGGCTTTTTCATTCCCAAGAAAGCAAACTTATTTTTCATATATTTAGCCATGGGAACAGCTAATTCTTCATTTCTGTTTTTATAAAACAGTTCAATAATATAATAATTGTCCATAATCTATTTCCATTCATCCCCTTCTTTAAACATTAATATCATATGGCTTCCTCTGGATTCATAAACTCTACTTTAATATTTCTCTTTTCACAAACCCATTCCAAAGCAGGGTCGCCGATTTGGCACAAAATTATTGGGAATATTTTATCAGTTTTGTATTGTCTTTCAAACATATCAACTCCTGCTATTACTTGTCCAAAAACTACTCTATTGAGTTTTCTTTTTACCTCAATCTATTCAATTGTTTTTCCTTGTAAATGTTCCAAGAATTCCTTAGAAGTATATTCTCTAGGTCTATAAACTTTAAATTCTTCCTCGATAGTATCATCTATTACAATAACTCCATCAATACGTCGGACTTTAGAGCCTGAAGGCCAGTTGCCTAATCCTTTATTACTGCCAATGGGAACCTCCAGGAATAGGTTTCCTTTTTTACCAGTCCAATATTGATAAAGCAATTTATCTTCATAGCTTTTGGGTTCCCAATTATCCATGCAGTTCAACTCCTTAATCACTTAACCTATTGGTATCATCTTAAATATTATTTCAAACGAATAATAATGACTTTATCCAAAGAAATTTCTCCAATATCACATGGTTCCTTGCCCCGCAAATAAGCCTTCAAACCAAGTAAATCTATTGTATTATTGATATATTCAACAAGTGCAGCAGTCCGCCTTTTATATCCAAAGCTTTTTATTAAAGTTCTTAGCTTGATTCGGCAATATTCCGTTCCGAGAGTATATGACAATCTGAGTTTAATTACTTTGAAATAACTTTCAATAACATCTTGCTCAAACTCTAATTCACCAACTCTATAATTACTGCCCATTTCTTGGAGTATTAAGTTTATTTCATCAGTACAATAAAGAATTCCATCTAGTTTATTCAATTCGTGATTAACCGAATTTAAGAAAACCCTTTTATTCTTATAATATTTAACTTGCAACAAATCATTACGGTTCTTCCATAATGATTCAATTATAAAATATTCTTCCTTTATTGTAAGATTTTCTGTTTTGAGGTAAACCGCTATGTCAAAGGGAGAATATTCATATTTCATTGTTTGTCACCTTTTAATAAGTTGCATTTCCTGCAAAGAAGTTGCAGATTTTCCGGAGTTGATAGACCACCCCATCTCATTGGCTTGATATGGTCAATTTGAAATAATGCCTTTGTCGTTGATCTTTTTCCACATTTAGCACAACATAAATATCCTTTGTCATCAGTTGCCTTTGCATAGACACCTTCCTTTAACCCCCTTGCATATTCAGGATATATTCTTTCAATTTCATATAAAGATAATTCATCAATACTTCGGTCAACCGGTGTTGCATTGCTTACTGAAACAATATATTCGTCCGGATTGAAAATTTTATCAATTTCAGTTTCCAATTGTTTTTTATAAAAATATTTATTATCATAATAAACTTTTATTAGACTATTTTCATCATCCCATAATTTATTAACATAGTCCTCTTGCTCTTTACGACGCATATTTTTGTCCACTATTTCTTTAGCAATATATGATAAGTCAACTTTCTTTCTATCAATCTCCTCAATAGGAATGAATAACGGTTCTGAATCCTTTTGTGCAAAGAATTTAAGTAAAAATTCAATGTCTTTTTTATTATAAGGAGGTGTCATGTCATCATAAAAATAATTCGATTGGCATACATTGCATAATTCATATAAAACAGCCGGTTCAATGGTCTCCTCTTCGATTTCATATTCTTTAAATAAAGTCGGTAGTGATGAGATAAGTTCTTCATAAGCCATTTTTGTACTATCATATACTAAAATCTGATGATTTCTTTCAAGATTGTTTTCGTCAATAAAAGAGAATATATACATGCCAACTGGAATTCGTTTTATAAAATCAACACTTTCCAATAATTTAGTATCAACCGTTTCATCAACAAGGCGAGCAAACTCTTCAATTTTTGCAATTGAGATAATCCTGAAATTATTTTTCTTATATTCATATGACTTTGGTTCAGGAAATTCCCCTTCATTAATCAGTGATTCGGGATTAATCCATGCTATCTTGTTATTCCAATCATCAACAAAACTCACGATATAAGCCTTTGCTGTTCCTCCGGCTTTTTCTCCTCTTAAAGCTCTCCCGACCATCTGTGTCATTAATACCATGGATACTGTTGGTCGGGTTAAAAATACTGTCTGGGTTTTAGGCAAATCCGTACCTTCAGTAAGGATATTAACATTAATAAGAACTTGAATATCTCCACTTTTATATGCTTCGATTTGCTTTGTATTTTCTTCGTTAGATAAATCAATTCCAATAAACTCTGCTTGAGTTCCTGAAACTATCACGCCTGCTTTAATTCCATATTTTTTACCGTATTGCTCAAACAATGCCTTCAGTACAAATGCATGCGTTCTATTGAGTGCAAATACTAAGGTTTGTCCATATGTATTGTAATTATCTATATATCTTTGCACAATTATATTATTACGTTTACTATTATTGGCGATTTCACCCGCAATATCTTCTGGAATAATATCCAAGTTTCCAATACTTTTCATCGCTTTTAAGCCAATGGAATCTCCAATATCAATATTAGTTTCACAGTTTTCAGGAACAGGAGTTGATAAAATACCTTTCTTTATTAAAGTTAATAAATCTACCTTATATACAATATTATCGGTGAATATCTTGCCGAGCAACCCTTTCTCTTCTTCCGAGGTCCTAAAAGGCGTTGCTGTCAAACCTAACAATTTCACATTTTTCGCAGTATCTTCAACATAATTGATTATCCTTCTGTAGGATTTTGCTGTAGCATGATGTGCCTCATCTATTACTAAATATACTTCCTGATTCTTTAACCACTTTCCAAGTAAATCAAGACTTTTTATAATACTGTCTTTACTCACAATTAAAACATCATCGTCAGACTTGATATGTATAGGTCTATCATGCATTCCGGATATAATTCTATATCTGAAACCAGTTTCATTATTCATAACATTTGAATAGCAGTTTCTTATAAATGAATCAGCTGCTTGCTCCAGTAATAAATGCCTATGTGCAATCCATAAAACCTTTTTCTTTTTATCGACAGCATTTTTAAGAAGCCAGTATGCTGCCGTAAGTGTTTTTCCTCCACCTGTTGGTAATACTAACATGGTATGAAAAGTTTCATTCTTATCAATATCATTTAATTTACTCATAGCTTCTTTTTGATGTTCATGTAATGTTATAGAATTTATTCCACTAATTACTTTAACTGCTTGAGCATTTTTATTTGGTACCATTATTTCAGTCATTTTATATTCTCCTATAATAAGTATAATCTGATTTTTTATCCACACTTCAACTTAAACGCCAACCGCATACTTTTCTAAGTTAAAAAGAACTTTCAATTTTTCTAAGCTTTTGCAATATTTGCAACGACAACAAAGAAAATTCTTACCCTTACGTCGTCATTACTTTCAAATTGTATATCGTCATTTTTTTGTTTAAATATATCTTATTAATAAAATATTATTATTTCTTTAATATTTTACTGTTCGCAATTATGATCCTCCTTTTTCTAATCATTCATAATAGTTTAAATACCAGGCATTCAATTTTTATAAATAAGGAGTTGTTTTTCATGAATAAGTTTCACTTGAATGTAATAAACTGGTTGCTTTCTCAACTTTCAAGCAGCAATTAGCTGTATTCATAATCCACTTCTATAACGATAAATTATCTTGTGAAAACTGTTTTAACAAGTCGGCGCTTGGATGATCCGCAAGAGATACCAGCTTGTTTACCATTACTATTGGAACTAAAGAATTGTAGTACAAGTCACATTTTAATTCAGCAACATTATTTAATATAACATCCATATTTAATAAATCAGATTTTATTGGATTGCAATTTGGGAAAAGAGTAGGGATTGTAGCTACGTATATATTTTCGTATTCTGATTTATATATTAGCTTATTGCTGTAATAAGTTGTTCTGCCATAAGGTTCATTATTATCATTACCGGGTATAATATATTTATATAAATATTTGTTTGTCATAATTAAAGCTTTATTTTTGCCAATCTTGTTGGAAATTGATTCGGCATGCTCGACAAATGCACCACTTTTCTCAAGCCCAACTAAATATATAGTATAATTCTTATTAAGATAAGTTATGAGATTTCTCATAGGTTTAAACATGTTAGCGGTTTGACCAAAAAATGCTAGAGGCCCATCTTTAATTATAAGTGTTTCGTTTAATAAAGATGGTTTAGTATCTAGTATAGATTTAATCAAATATACAATTATCATTTGTTCTACTGTCGTTGATAAATATCCTAGAATTCCACCTGCCCCAAGTTCATTGTCAATTGGTTCATGAAGTCTGAATACATCAGTTAAATAAACCTTACCTCCGCAATGTGGACAAGAAAAAGTATAATCTGGATTTAACATATTTTTACTTATATCTATACCATTAGTACAATGTGGGCAGGTCGCTAAATGCCATATAACATTTGCACTTTTATTAAATTCATCAAAAATTAACCATTTCAACGATGAAATTAAGCCGTTTCCTTCGGTAGAATTCATAAAAAATGAATAAATTGCTTTTCTTACAGAAGAAATAAAATCTATTTCTCCTTTTAAAGTAATACCCTTTGTGGGAACGGCCATTTTAATCCTTTGAATATTCTGCAATTTCGAGAAATCATTCGGATCAATAAAGGGATTTTTTTGTATTGATATTAAGTCATTATATTTGAAAAACAATGCACCAAATTGGAAAAATGCAAATTTAGCAGATGGATATTCTTCCTTTACAGTAACTTCTGTATACCCGCCATCAATAGTTATTATATTTTTTATGGGATTATGCTGAAGCTTAGGTATTTCATTAAACTTCATATCAGCCTCGTCTAAATCATCTAAAAACGGTGGAATATGACAGTTATTAATGAATTCTTTAACAATTCCATCATTAATAATATTTGTATGGGCAGTTTTACTAGCTCTTTCAAAAGGTTTATTAGAGTATTTATTTCCGTAACTCATATTTCCTCCTGATTAGCTAAAAATCTATCTATTTGCACAGGCACTACAAAAGCATTAGAATAAGTCTTCATCCTAATAAATCCCTTATCACTGCCTGCACTATATCTTATCAATCCATCGCAAAAATCACCGAAATCATAAAACTTTTTAATTTCTCTTAACTCATCGTCATTATTGAGATGTGCTATAAACCAATTTTGAGTATTTTTTAATATATTAGAGCTTATTGAACTAACCTCTTGAGTTGCATAAGTCATGCCTATATTTAATTTAGCACCTTCCTTGGCAAGCCTGTTATAAATTTGGCTCAAATCTTTATCATCTTTTTTTGGAAAGAGGTTATGTGCTTCTTCAAAATAAAATTGTATAAAGTTATTAGGCTCTGTATTAACAAATCTATTCATAGAGTCTGAAAATATATGTGAACAAATTTTTTCAGAATATAACCTTTGTATTGTAGGGTCACCTTGTGATAAATCAACAATTACAATTTTGCCATTTCGCAAATGATCTATTATATCTTTTTCAAAAGACGCACTTGACTCCTTCGAATGCAAACCCCTCACCTTATCAAGTTTTCTGTATCCAGTTATATTGGCATTTCCGCCTGGTTTGCTTTTCCTGGTTAGCATGACTAAAATTGCTTTTAAATCATCATCTGCCCATTCTCTTTCACCTATTTTAGTATTCTTTTTTATCTCATCATAGTTATCCCATACCTTAGAAAACCAAGTAACAGCATCATCTATTGATATATTAGTATTTGGATCAAATCCTGAATACTCATTTAAATCTTTTCTGCCAGAAAACTTAATTCTATTGTTATTACCTGGATCAAAGCCAGCTGCTTTTAGACAACACTTATAAGCAGCTACCTTCCTTTCATATCTGGTTTTCTCAGAAAAATCTGTTGGATCCTCCGGTGGACTTAAATTAATTGAACAAAAACTACTTATATAATCCGATCTTTCTTCAGATAATAGTGATTTTACTAATTCGAATCCGCCTTCAACATTTCTATAGAAATTAGTTTTCATTACTTTGAAATCTTCTCCTTTTTCAAGTACGCTATATCTAACGGTATCTTCCTTAAATAAATCGAAGATTGCCGTACCCTCATCCTGAAGATTTTTGTTTGCATATTCTCCATTTATATCAAATATAATCTGACCTACAGAAAATTTTGGTTTTCCTGTTGAATTAAAAGGTTCTAACAAATCAGAAATGTCACCTGTTTTACTAAAAATACTTGAAGTTGCTTCCTTGCTAATTTTTACTGTAGCTTCAATAATCTTTTTTACTGTGTTTGATTTCCCGGTTCTTGTCATTCCAAATAAGGCTGTTCGTTTACCTAAAAAATCTTGCGGATTAACATAAACAGGAACTATATCTTGATCCTCTTGAAATCTTAAACTAGAGCTATACCTTACTTTTCCAATCTTTATATCTGTAGAACTTCCGGGTATAGACTTCCCATCACGGAAATTAACTATTTGTTCTAACACCGTTCCTATAGGTTTATAAGCAACATAATTATGAGCGCTATAAAAGTTTTCTACATCAGCTCCTAGTGATATCCTTCCTGATTTTTCTTTATAAAATGTTCCTAATATTCTGCATTCAAGACCAGAAAAACTAAATGTATATTTTGTAAAGTCATCTAATTGATTGCTTTTTCCTGACGTTTTTAAATTATCTTTATAATATTCAACCATTGATGCAATAACATCATTATCAGTAGGCAATTTTGAAGGTCGTAAAGCCCTTAACAATAAACACTCTTCAACATCATCATTTTCATTTTCATAAAAGGCTAAAATGAAAGTGCCTTGTGGTATTCCTCCTACCTTTTCTTTCCATGCATCAGCAACGAGCAAATATGCTTTATCATAATCTAAATAATAAGGCCTACCAATAAATAGTTCTGGTTTTTTAGATTCAACAAAGATGTCAACAGTTGCTAAACTTTTTAATTCTTGAGTTATACTCATACTATTCTCCTCCATTTAATAATACTGCTCCTAAAGAAGGGTCAGTAAATCTAAGCATTGACTGTTCTCCATATTCCTCTTTAGCTTCTATGCTAATCCAATTTCTTTTTAGGCGTTCTGCACAATATCCGGTTGTATTTGAACCAGCAAAAGGATCCAGGACAATATCACCTTCATCAGTGAGGAATTTAATAAAAAAATCCACAAGTTCAAGTTGCATCCTGGCAGGATGCGGAACAACTCCCTTTTCCTTACACCTTATTGTAAAATAGTCTCTAGACCTTGTGTTGGCAAGGCTAAAAGTATTATAAGGCAACCTTACTTCACGCTTTTCATCCATTTGTTCAAGTTCAAATACATTATGCATAATGCTGCCTTCATGTTCTTTCAAAAATCCACTCTCGCTAATTGTATGCTCTGAAGGGCGTTTCCCCGAATTATATTTACCTCTCTTAAGAAGAGCTTTCATACTTTTACTATAGGGTCTTAATACTTTACTATTATCTGCTTTGGGATAATCTGAATTTGACATCCACCATACATGCGTAAAACTATCTATTGTGCGTATTCTATTTATAGTAACCCATTGTGCCGGAGATGGTAGTCTTGATGGATTATAGCAGATAAACTCCTGGCATAAACGAAGATTAGCATCTTTATTTTCTACAAATCCCATTAATGATTTCAAATGCAGCAAAGACTGAACAGGCCTTCCCCTTTCCCAAGAATTACCTAATTCAATTACTATTGAGCCATCTTCAGTTAATAATTTAGAAAACAATGGTGCTAATCCAATGAACCATTCTAAGTAATCTTGTCCATTCCGATTACCATATTTCTTTTTTTGGTTGAGAGGAAAAGGAGGTGAAGTTAAAATAAGTTGAACTTTTCCATCTAAATCATCTTTTTTTAATATTTCTTCACATTTATTAACGTAAAATTTCCCATAATCTGTCTTATATAATAGATTGTCCATCATATTTCCCCCCTCAAAACTTGTATCTATTTAATTCATTAGTTATCTATAACATTTTTATTCATTATAGTGCTGCCAGCGAATATTTTATATTCCATTGAACTTTCAGCTGCTACTTCCATTGCAGCATCTTCCTTTGCTTTAACAACAATATCATCTATCTTATTGTCACCTTTAACCTCTATTATCTGATATGAACCATCCTCCATCTTTGCAATAAAATCAGGATAGTAGCGTCTCAATCTATTAGTATCTGGATCAATATACTGTATATAAAAGTCACTTTGATTACTTGTAAACATACCGGTAAAGAAAATATTTTTTACTTTATTGCTTTTTAAATATTGATAGAAAAAACGCTTTTCTGGATTTGAATCGAAACAGTATGTATTTGCATGAAAACTCTTGGATTTATACTTTTGAACTTCCCAATCCGCTTCACATACCACTAATTCAGGATTGCTTGAAAATTCATAGTAACCCGAGTCTTCAGGCTCTTTTAATAAAAGCACATCTCTTTCCAAAGTTTCAGTTTCACTCTTTACTTCATATAGTGTATTAAATATTTTAGGTATAATAATATCATATAAAACATCGTTGTATTGGTTTACCTTCTCTAAAATTAAGGACTCGCCATCATTAGATTCTCTTAATATTTTTGAAATCAATTTAGCTTCTATATTCATATACCTTGATATTTCACCTGTTAATGTTAACATACTATATTTAACATTATCCTGTATTTCATCAATATTTTCTTCCTTAATTCCAGAATAACTTGTTAGACCATCCTTAATATATACCGTAGAAGCGTATTTACTATTATCAATACTTCTTAGTTCAAAATTAATGCTTCCGGAATATTCTTTTTCTTCTAAATTGTAATTATGTCTTATATATTTTAATTTAATGTAGCGTGGTGGTTTATTAAATCTAACTTTATATTTTCTTTTTTCAGGTTTATTTTTTCGTTTCAAATCCTCAATGCTCATTCTAAAGTTCTGCTTCAACTCATCATCTAAAATGTCAAAGTTCTCCTTCGACAGATATACACTTGCAGTTTGTTGAACCTCTGTTATCTTTCTTAAACATCTCATAGTAGCTTGTAATACAAATATTTTAGATTTAGGACTTCGGTAAAGTGCTACACCGAATAATGAACGGCAGTTCCACCCTTCTCTTCCCTTGTCTACTAATAATATAAATTGTTTTTCACTTCCTACAGTACCGGGTTTATCAAGGTCATTAAAGTTTCTAATTTCTTCATCTTTAGTTATCTTTGAATCACCAACATTTACTAGCATCTTTGATATTGGAATACCTAAATCGCTTAATATTTCTTCAACAACGGGTTTCACCTCATTCCCTAGTTCCTCAATTCTAGAGCTGAATATTGCAAGCTTAGGCAACAATCCTTCATACCAATTTTCTCCATATTTATTCCAAAAATCTTCTATTACAGTTTTTAGAAACTCCTTATTCTTTACATTTTCATATCCTTTTACATTTACTTCTTTTAAATAATTATTCTCAATTGACTCACTAAGGCTATAAGCATATACAACTTCAGGCAATATTATATTTTTAATGTAAGGTGTGCCTGTAAAGTTATAACATGCAACAACACTTGTCCCTTTGCTATTTAACTCAACGTAAAGTTCATTAATAGTATTTCTTAAGCTTGTTTTATTAGAACTAGTCCTTAATGCTTTCTCAAGTTGAGCGCCGAACATATGGTGTGCTTCATCTACATAAATTCCTAACTGGCCAAGCCTAGTTAGCTTTTCATATCTTTGGTTATAAATTAAATCATTTTCATTTTCTGCCCCCTCATCAGCATAAATATCAAGCAAAACATTTTGAATTTCAGAGTCACCTATAGAAGATGCCATGCTAAAAAGCTTGTCTCCTGCAGATTTTTCTTTATGCTGTTTTTTTAAAATAATCTTTTGAGTATTTGAAATAATTATATTGAAATTAGAATCATCAAGTGTATTTAAGGTGATACCGATATCGTCTAAAAAATGAAATTTAATATTAGAATCTAAAACACGAGCATATTCAGGGGGAACAACCAAAGACTTATCAAAAGTAATTATTTCTTTTAAGGACTGTAGGACAGTTTTATCAGGGGCAAAAACTAATGCATTATGACAAAACCTATTATCCTTAGGATACTTATTCGATAACAAGAACTCATAGAATATACATGTGCCCATTAAAATAGTTTTTCCAAGCCCCATTGCTAAAGCAAATATATAGTTTGGATAATCTTCGCTATACTTTTTCATTTGCTTAAAAAGTGTTTTGCTTTCATCTGCAGTTGTATCATAGAGAGTAACCTGTCCACTGTCTACGGTATAAAATGAAGAATCAGAAAAATCACCGGTTCTTTTATTCCATTCATCAAACATTTCAGAAACTTGTTTGTTATCCATAAATTCCTTAATAAAAACATACATTTCTAATGCTTCAAACTGTGGTCTTCTTAAGAAAGCGTTCGGATTAATGCTTTTATCATTATAGTCTAAAAATTTTCGGGTTAAATCCTTATATGTTCTCCGCACCTTTCCTCGGTTGTCGTTGTAAAAATAATATAGTGCATAAAAAAACGAAAATTCATATTCTGATTGGATTCCAGGCATAACTAAACCTCCAATTCCAATGACTCTGATAATAAATCAGTTATTTTTATTCTTATTTTACCTGCATAATTAGGTATTTCGTATTCACCGACAACAAAGTCCTTTTTATCAGGGATATCAATTACGGTTGGTTGCATTACAACACCATCATAATTCCAATCTATTACTATAGATTCTACAAGCTGTTTCCAATCTTCAACATATTCTTTTTGAATGCTTAATTTTTGTAATAGATTCATAGGATAGAACTCTCTAATAATTACTTTTCCATTCTCTTTTATAACAACAGCTTCTGAATTTCGTTTAAGCTGTAGTTCTGATTTATCACGAAGTATGTCAACAATTTCAATATTTATATTATAAGATGAAAGTTCTTGTTCTAATGAAGCTTTCAAATCAGGTTCATGCCCCATACATACTAAAGTGATCTTCTCAACAGGATCATTAGAGCTTTCCTTTTTTCGGCTTTCAAATGTCTTATATGGTAAATTTGCTATTAATCCCGATAAATCAGCCTTTGATGCTATTCTGTTTACCGGCATTATTTTTATCATCCTTCCATCAAGTTCGCCGTCATATACATTTGAACCTTCATATTTTTGTATCTCTAAAGCTTCAATCAACAATTCCTTAGCTTCTACCTGATTTCTAAAGAAATCATAGTGATTTACATTATAAACTTCAAACCCTGTATACATATCATTGTCATCATTTATTTCTTTCGCAATATTTAAAAGCCTTTTTGTAGTTGTTTGAATAGCACCAAGATTAATATCTGCACCTATAAAACGTCTACCTAACTTCATTGCAACTGCTTGTGTTGTACCACTACCCATAAAACAATCAAAAACTATATCATTAGGTTTGGAAGATGCTTTAATAATCCTATTAAGTAACTTTTCGGGTTTTTGTGTAGGATAGCCTACTAATTCATTACGTGAAATTTGCCCCCCAGAAGGAATATCATCCCATATATCATCATCCAAATCTGTCCACCAATCAGAAGGAACCATTCCTTTTAAGTATTCGCTATAATCTTTGCCAGCAAAACCAATACCACCTTTTGTTGTCTCAGAATATCTTCTTCTATCAAGAGTAGCTTGATCATAAGGAATTCTGATATCGTCAGGATAAATCTTAGCTTCTCCCCCTTTTGAATATCTCAAAATTGTATCATGCTTCGATGGAAAGGTTTTTGTTGTTGGCGAAGGTGATTTGTAAGCCCATATAATTTCATTCTTGAAATTATTTATACCATAAATTTCATCAAGTAATAATCTAATATAGTGTGATTTATGCCAATCACAATGAACATAAATGCAACCATCTTCTGCTAATAATTCTTTTAATATAATTAATCGTTCATACATAAATTGAATATATTCATCATTAGTCCAAATATCTGAATACTGTTTTTCCTCAAATATGCTATTATCATTATTTAATGATTCTCCTTTAAGCATTATTTTTTTCTTATAATCTTCTTTACTATCAAAAGGTGGATCTATATAAATGAGGTCAATTTCCCCACGATATTCCTTAAGCATATGACTCATCACCTGAAGATTATCGCCCCAAAATATTTTATTAATCCAGCCACCTTTCTCTTCACCATATCTTTCTTTTAATTGAGCAGGAAAATACTGTGTAGAACGGTAAGGTCTTTTTCCTGTCCAGTGAAGTTCCGGATACCCTTTTATTGTTCTAACCGGTTCTAATTCATACGATTCAATTTTTAATTGTTCTGTCATAATTCACTCTCCTATTATTTTTTGCAATAAAAACGCATGTCACAGTTGTCACACAATACTTGATATTTAGCTTTTCTTGTAAAATCTTTCTTTTGAATTTTTCCAACAATCTTGTCAAATTCTTCTATTGTATTATCAATTGAACTTTTTCTTTTTTCAAATGTAATTGTTGGTACTTCATTTTCTGCTCCAGTATAATATAAATGCATTTTGCTTACATTTTTGCCCGTTTTTTCTTCTATTAAATGTGAATATATTTCTAGTTGTTTTTTATAATGATTAATTTTTTCTGAATCTTTAAATAAGTTTGGTTTTTTCTCAGCTTTAAAGTCTATTATTTCAACGGTATTTCCTTCTCCCTTTACCAGGTCTACAGTTCCCTGCAATATATAATTTGTTTTAACCAATCCTACCTCAACCTCAGCATCTTGAATTTTATGCCAATCTCCATTTTGAGAATTAACATATTTCATTATTTGATTATATGCTGCATCCAGCTGACCTTGTCCAAGATAAGCTCTCTCGCTTTTTGATATAGCATTATAGTTAATGCTAAACCATTCTTTTATATTGCCTTCATTTATTTTGTGAACTTCATTTCTTAAAACTGTCTTATGTATATCTTCAATTGTTTGATGAACTAATGTACCAAAAATAGTAGCACCGACTCTAACAGGTGTAAATCCAAGCTCCTTATAAAATTTATATTGTAAACTACAGTTTTCATATAAGGTAATATGTGAAGTAAATGAATATGTATCTTTAATATTTACATCTTTAACTTCAGCTAAGTCTAAGTTGTCAGCATTAAATCCATTGCTATCACAATCAGGTAAATATTCATATAAATCTTCGAAATATTTTGATGGAGTTTTACCACGACCATTCTTCACTCTGCAACTTAACACGAGCAGATTTTGAGCCCTTGAAAATGCTGTATAGTATAATCTCCAAAAATCAAAATATTTAATGTCTTCCTTTAACTCAAATTTAGGTCTTTTAAAATATTTTCTTTCTATTTCTTCAAATACCGGATTATTTTTAGTTTTTGGTTTGTCCCATAATGAACCAACAATTACTATCGGGAACTCCATACCCTTTGATTGGTGTATCGTCAGAAATGAAACACATCCACTTGGAGCATACTCTGAGTCATCCTCATATTCTCCAATACCTCCATCATAAAGGAATTTTAAATACATGTTAAAAAATCTTTCTACTACATCATTGATTTTTTTAGAAGTAAAAACATCAACTCTATGTAAATATTCAAATTTACTGACTATTTGAGTAAGAATTGCTAAGTTGCGGGCAGGCCGTGTGTCAATTAATCCTCCATTTAAATCAATACTAAGGTATTCTTTAAATGGATTATATTCAAAAACTTGATATAGCAATCCCGCAAATGCGTAATCGGTGTTTTTAATCAAATTGTTGTGAATTACACCATGTTGAGTAATCCATTTTTTTAAATCTTCAAAGCCTGTCCTTTTTATATAATTATGGGCACATAAAATACAATGTTTGTAATAATTTTTTAACTCATCATTTACAAAAGTATATTCTCCTCTGTCTAATTTTTCAACATAGAAGGGGAATGTTAACATTAAACAACCAAGTGTTGCTTTAATCTCCGGCCTTTCAAAAAATAAGTTAGATCGTGGAGAATATACGTTTATTCCTTTAGACTCCAAATAATTTGCTAACTCAATAACATGTGTGTTTTTAACTGAATTAAATAAGAAAGCAACTTGATTTAAATCAGTTAGAACATTTGTTGACATTAGGTTTTCAATAAATGAATATATATTTTCATACCAGTCTCTATAATTTTCCTCACCCGAAACTTTAATTACTGTAGCTGTATCAGGTTTGCTGCCTTTACATGCAATAATCTTTTTATCAAATCTATATTTACCCCAGTCAAACTTAAAACCTCTACCATCAGTGGTCGACATCCATTCATTATAAAAGCTTACAATATCTTTTTCTGACCTGTAGTTTGTTGTCAGATTTACCTTCTTACATTTAATACTGGTAAACTTATAAGGAAATTCTAATATGTTCCTGATGGTAGCTCCTCTGAATCTATATAAACCTTGGTCATCATCTCCAACTACACAAATGTTATTTCTGCTTCCGGAAAATAAGAAAATTAACCTTTCTTGCACATAATTGGTGTCCTGATACTCATCTACCATTATATATTGAATTTTATCTTGTATCTTTTTAAGAACTTCCCCATGCCATAGTAACAATCTGTATACTTCTGTCTGAATTGTTGAGAAATCTAGTAAGTTTTGATCCATAAGGATATCGTAATATAGTTTCATTACTTCACCTATTACAGATATTCTATTATCATCATCGTCTTGTAAATATTTGAAATCCACAAGTTCTTCTGATATATTATTTATCATATTAGCAATATATTCAGATTGATACCATGCACCAGAACGATTTTCGAATAAACAATCAAAGTTCTCTATGTTTCTAAATTTATATATATTTTGGAAAATAATATATTGCTGTTCGAAAGAATCCAGCAAGCGAAAATTCTTTTTTACTCTTGAATACTCTAGGTTTTCCTTTATAATCCTTAAACAAATTGAATGAAATGTTCCAATGTACATTTCATTTAAATTAGCTGAAACACCTAAATCCATCAATTCATTTGTGATACGTGTGATTAATTCCTTAGCCGCCTTCTCCGTAAATGTTGCTATCATTATTTGTTCCGGCGGAACCTTTTTTTCAACAATTAAATAAGCTGCTCTTTTAACAAGTGTAAATGTTTTTCCGGTTCCTGGACCTGCAATAATTAACAATGGACCTTCTGTATTTAATATTGCTTCTTTTTGAATTTTATTTGCGTCTCCAAAATCAAACATGTGTCCACCCCTTGTTAATTCAATGTTCTATTAATAATCATATCATTATTAGATTTTATTACAAGAAAAAAATCTATTTCATATCAAATCACTTCTATTCTTACTGCTTAACAAGAAAACTAAATCATGAATTTTTACATTAGTTATAGCTACAAAATTCTCTAATTACACATTTATAACACTTTGGATTAGAAGTGCATACTTCACCGTAACCATCAGCACAATAACTCCATAAAACAATATCAATATATGATTTCAAATATTTAGTATTCCTTGAAATATCGTCAAATGCTTTGATAGCTTCTGTTTCAGTAGCTATGAGGTTTACTGCATATCCTAACCTGTTTCCGCCTAGAATTCTACGCATATGGAGATCAGGCTTTGCACCATCGATTCCCACATTTCTTAGAAATTCCCAAGCCAATGCATAACCTATAAATTTTAATTTATATTTTCCGTCTGATATCATTCTTGCTATCTTATGTGCAGAATATCTTTCATAAAAAGCATCCAAGCTGCCGAAATTTGAAGATATATTCTCAAGCATATTAATATTATAATTTAAAGACATCATTTGTTTCTTTGTTGCTATGTTGCCGCATTTTAATTTAAAGATGCCTTCATAGAAATAGTCAGCGGGCGTTGTAAGAATTTTGTTCTTATCATAGTAGTAAAATAATTTATCTATTTCAGGTAACTTTGGAGCAATATTTATCCATTTAGTTTGATTGCCTAATTGTGCATAGATTAAACCTTTAATATTATCTTCAAAGGTAAATTGCTTGCCTTCTTTCCTTGCTTTTATATTTCTAATAAGATCATGGTTTTCAAATTCGATATTGTTTTCTACCAAATATTTGACTATTTTATCGATTAATAGCTTGTCTTTATTCATTAACACAACCCCCTTATTAGATATAATTCTTATTTAATCTCTTAAATCAACTTTCTTTAATCCATTTCACAATGGCATTTACATGATCAATTTTGTTCATTCTTTCGGGAAGTTCCTACCCTAATAAGTTTTCTTCCATAGTATTATTTGATATCATTGTACGCCTCTTATTATTATCTATGGACCTTTTTTAGCCATCTTTTCATCAAAATTGATAGTATTTAGTAAATTTATCAGGCCTTCACGATATCTTCTTTGATTTCCGTTTCCAGGGAATGGAAGGAAGAAAATTCGATCTTCAGGATGGTAGATATTCATAATATTAGACTCTCTTATTTCCTGCTCCACTAATGTCTTTTTACAAACAATTATTATCTTGGGAGATTCTTGATTAACAATACCTTCCAATCGTGAAACATTTTCATGTATAAGAAGTCGCCTGTCATGATTATTTAAATTATTTACTGGACTTTCACATATATCGTATAGCCAGCAGCCCCATTGTTTGAAATTGTCCAGAGTAAAAACATCTTTAGCAAAATATGAATTAAAAGCCTTTTTTGTCTCTCTATAAAGTGCTGAATTTTTTTGATAAAAAAATGTGCCTCCTTGTGGTCTTGATTCTCCAACAAACAAAACCTCAACATTAACAGGCTTATAACCATTTCTCAAATTTTCATAGATACTATTCTGCATATTCTCCCCCTTCCAGAAAGTGTCTTTTCAATAATATAATTTTTTACAAAGCAAATCTCCCTTTCTACAGTTCCCCCTAACTATTTCTTACTTAATTCCCCGAACAAATGTTACCGATTCGCTTACATCTATATCCTCTGGTTCTATATCCGGTGCAGCTGATAGCTTAAGGGACATAAAACTGTTTTTCACGATCATAGTTCTTGTATTTGAATACATATGAACTTCTCCCCAACTGTAATCAATGCTAATCAGATTTACCCTAAATCAATCACCCAGGCATCTTTTATATGGTCTTTAATAATCTTCCTTGATAGGTTGAACCAGCTTTTGCATTCATCAAGTATAATCGAA
>CAZTXR010000009.1:0-20335 GCA_964617605.1 uncultured Clostridia bacterium
ACACTGTTATCTTGAATATTTGTATATCTTCCTATTTCTATATAGTTGACATCTCCCCTTACAACTGTGTTAAACCAAATACTTGAGTATTCTTTGATTGTAACTTTTCCTATTATATGTGTACCATCTGCAATATATGTTTTGTTATCTATAGTTGGTTTTATACCTTCAAACTCTTTAATCATTTATTACCTTCCTATTCTAGGTGACATTTCCTTATATGCCCTTTTAAAAATAATATCCTCGTTTAAATGTGTTCCTTTTTGTTATTCAAACCAAATTTTAATTTCTCTTTCGGCACTTTCCTTAGAATCTGAACCATGGACACAGTTTTCCTGCTTTGACAAAGCAAACATCTTTCTTATAGTTCCGGGCTCAGCATTTATAGGATCTGTTGCTCCATTGACTTTCCTGACCTTTTCTATTATGTTGTCTCCTTGGATAATTAAGGCACATACAGAGCCCCTTGTTATGTAATTGATCAATTCATTGAAAAATGGTTTGCCTGCATGTTCATTATAATGTTTATGTGCAATTTCAACAGATGGCTTAACCATTTTCATATTTATTATATCAAATTTACTCTTTTCATAAACAGAAATTATTTCTCCCATAAGCCTTCTTTCAACTGCATCTGTTTTTATGAGTACCAATGTCCTCTCCATAATTACCCCGCTATATTTTGTAAAAACTTTGATATCTCCATAAGCAATTCATCAATATTATTTATTCTAAGAGACAAGGTTTCAACAGGACACATTCCTGATTGGTCACGATTTTTTATATAAGGGACAGATTTTTCATAATTATATATTATAGATGTGTTTTCCAATACATCAATTGCATTCTCGGAAATAAGCTTAGTGCTTAATTCTTTAATACCTGCATACTCGCAAATCATTGCAGCCGCCTTACCAATAACCTTATCGGCTACACTTGAACCTCTTAATTCATATTTAAGTTTATTAAGGGCTGTATAAATTGGTTTTATACCTTTCCCATCACTTGAAAAAATCGTCTGTCCTTCTTTAACTATTACAATTGCTTGTTTTTCCTTGTCCAATAAACTTTTCGCTAATTCAATGTCCTTCATTTTACACTCCAATTTAAATTTAATTTTATTATAGTTTATTATTGTACTTTATGCAATAAAAAACCGGCATTTGCCGGTTTATATATAAGCTTATTTTATTATGACCTCCAAGCCTCTCATATAAGGTCTTAAAGCTTCAGGTATTGTAATTGAACCATCTTCATTTTGATAATTTTCAAGTATTGCAGCAAAGGTTCTACCAACAGCAAGCCCTGAACCGTTTAAAGTATGAATATATTCAAGTTTTCCTTTATCTTCAGGTCTGAATTTAATATTTGCTCTTCTTGCCTGGAAATCTTCGAAGTTTGAGCATGAAGAAATTTCAACATACCTGTTGTAGCTCGGCATCCATACTTCCAAGTCATAGGTTTTGGCAGAGCTGAAACCTATATCCCCCGTACAAAGCTCTACAACCCTGTAAGGGAGCCCCAGGCCTTTTAATATTTCTTCAGCAAAATTTGTCAGTATTTCAAGTTGCTTATAAGAACTTTCAGGTTTTGCATACATAACCATTTCAACTTTATCAAATTGATGATTTCTGATTAAGCCCCTTGTATCCCTTCCCGCAGAGCCTGCTTCAGCTCTGAAACATGGGGTATAAGCAGTCATATACATTGGAAGATCCTTCTCCTCCAACACTTCATTCCGATAAATATTCGTAACCGGTACCTCAGCAGTAGGAATTAAATAATATTCTCTTTGATTAAGTTTAAACATGTCTTCTTCAAATTTTGGAAGCTGTCCGGTTCCAATCATGCTTTCCTTGTTTACCATAAATGGAGGAGATATTTCCGTAAAGCCGTGATCGATAGTGTGTTTATCAAGCATATATGCAGTAATTGCTCTTTCTAATCTCGCTCCCCTTCCTTTAAACATGGAAAAACGAGTTCCGGTAATTTTAGTTGCTCTTTCAAAATCAAGAATATCTAAATCTACGCCTAAATCCCAATGGGCCTTCAATTCAAAATCAAACTGTCTCGGTGTCCCCCATCGTCTAACTTCTTTATTATCTTCATCAGATGCACCCACTGTAATATCAGAGTTGGGGGTATTTGGAATATTCAATAGCTCTTCTTCGATTTTATCGTCGATTTCTTTAATTTCTCCATCAAATAGTTTTACCTTGTCTGCTAACTCCTTCATTTCTTCAAGGATTCCTGATACATCCTTCCCTTCCCTCTTTAGAAGAGGAACTTGTTTGGATACTTTGTTTTGTTCAGCCTTCATATTTTCTGCTTCAACAAGCTTTTCCCTTCTTAACTTGTCTAATTCAAGAATCTTATCTAAGCTAAGTTCAGAATTTCTTCTTTTTAGCAGCTCCTCAACCTCTTCAGGGTTGTTTCTGATTCTTTTAATATCTAACATTTTTCTACCTCCATAACTAATTTGTTTTATTTATTTTAATTTCATACATTTTACGGGTATATTCCAATCTTAGTCATCAAAATATTTACCCCCTTTGGTCGCATATTTTGAGATTTCGCTGCATATAAAAACACCTTCATCCACAAAGGGACGAAGGTGTAAAATTCGCGGTGCCACCCTAATTACTATATAATACGGAAGATTCTCCTCACTAAAGAGGTAAATCCCCATACCTTATATAATCACTTAAAAAGTTAACGCCTTCTACGTCTGAGTTGTTACCCTCAGATACTCCGGAACGGATTCAACAACTATTTTACCGGCTCACACCAGCCGCCGATTCTCTTGAAAAATTTGCTGTTTACTGCTTTCCATCATTGTTATATGTGGATAATATAATAACATTTTAAATTTGTCAAGCTATTTTAAAATATTTATGCGTTCATTTGATATATTGAAGGTGTTATAATACATAATACTTCAGATATATCATCAGTTCTGTTGTATACCATATGATTATTGTTTTCAGGAACAATTATACAGTCACCCTTTGAAGCAAGATATACTTTATCACCAACATGGCATTCGATTTCCCCCTGAATAACGTATAAGCATCCTTGGACATCATGGCATATACTGTGATTGCTTGCCCACATTTTTGGGTTAAGCTTAAAAAGAAAAGCTTCAAGTTCTGTTTTTTTGTCACCGGTGTTCACTAACGGAGTAATATACTCCAGTTCCACATTTATATTGCTCCTTTTAACTTTTGTCCTTTCATCCTGATGTATTGTAATAACATCTGTTTCGGTCTTTTCTAAAAACAATACAGAAAGAGGAACCTCCAAGGCTTGTGATAATCTTCTCAATACTGCTAAGGATGGAGATATTAAATCCCTTTCAATTTGTGATATGTATCCTGATGTCACGTTAATCTGTTCCGCTAATTCAACAATAGTTAAATTCTTATTCTTTCTAATATTTCTTATTTTTTCCCCTATCATTTTACATGCCCCCACTAAATACTTTATACTTATATTATACACTAAAAAGAACTTATGTCACTAACAAATTGCTAAAATCGTTAATATTTTTACAATAAGATTAGTATTCTTTATGTTTTTAATATAAACGTACAATTTTGTTTTATTGTTTGCAGCAAAAATATCATAAGATTACAATATCTTAACTTTTATAATGTAAAGTTTGTTTTTTGCTTTTCATATAATATTTAATATGATATAATAATCTATTAATATTGTTTAATTAAGCAATGTTATTTGAGGTGATATAAAATGGTTGATAATAATGATAAATATTCGGAAGAAATCAAATATTTAGAAGAAATCATAAATTTATTAAAATATAAGTTGGAATATGAAACAAGCAACTTAGAAGAGCAAAAGTCTGATTTAATTGAAGCAAGAAGGGAAATGTGGGAAAATACGACCCATTCATCCGCTGATTTTGACAAGCTTACAGATTTAAATCAATATTTAAGTGCTCTTCAAGCCCAAACATTCACCTACACAGAACTCGCAAAGCGAATTTCAAAGTATGAAAGAATGATTGAAAGTCCTTATTTTGCCAGAATTGATTTTACAGAAGCGGGCTATGATGATACAGAAAAAATTTATATAGGCCTTTTTAATTTGATGGATGAAGAAACACATGATATAAAGGTCTATGATTGGCGTGCACCTATATCAAGCATATACTACAGAAACGAAGTAGGACCTGTCGAATATAAAGCTCCGGTGGGCTTGATAAAAGGTATTGTATCGTTAAAAAGGCAGTTTAAAATTACAAACAGCAAAATGGAATACTTTTTTGACAGCAATATTAATATTCTTGATGAAATGCTTATGGTGGCTCTGTCAAAAAATATGACATCAAAAATGAAAACTATTGTTGAAACCATACAAAAGCAACAAGATTTAATCATTAGGGACCTTTATAATGATTTATTGGTGGTACAAGGAGTTGCCGGCAGCGGTAAATCATCCGTAGCCCTTCACAGAATTGCATATTTAATGTACCAAGGTTTAAATTTAAAGCTTAGTGCCAACAATATTATTGTTATTTCCCCTAACCCTTTGTTTTCAAAATATATATCCAATGTTTTGCCGGACTTAGGTGAAGATAATATAAATGAATATACATTTGAAAATATTTTTCTAAAACTTTTTGAAAATAAAATATCTATGAAAACAAAAAGTGAAAACTTTGAACATATTATTATAGCAGAAAATGATGAAAAGAGAAACTTTTTAAGGTCTTATGATGAATTTAAAGGATCATCGGTTTTTATACAAATTATCGACCGTTTTATTGATTATTATGAGCATAAACTTATACCTTTTGAAGATGTATATTACAATGGACAAACAATTGAAAAGAGGGAACTTTTAAAGGCGTTTCTATTAAGTGGCAAGCTTAACATGCCAACTGAAAAAAAATTAAAAATTATTGAAAGCAGAATAATGGAAAAAGTTCGCGAAATGCGAAATGTTAGACGAAGTAAAATTGAAACAGCCGTTAATAAGCTAAATAACCATGAATTTGAAGTGCTATCTTTCACAAGAGTACTTGCAGCCAAGGAAAGACAGGCGATAACGGAAAGGTTGAAACAATTTACTGAACTTGACAGCTTTGACATATATAAAAAGTTGTTTTCTGATATTAGTATTTTTAAAAAAATATCTAAGGGTCTTGATTTGCCTGAAAATATTGGTGAAATAATAAGCTATACAAACGATGCGCTAAAGGATCCCTTCAATATTCCTTATGCTGACGGTATAGGTTTAATGTATATGAAAATTAAGGCAGAAGGCTGTGACCTTTTTAGTGGCATAAAACAGGTTGTCGTGGATGAAGCACAGGATTATTACCCCATACATTATTATATTTTAAAAGATTTATTTAAATATGCAAGGTTTACAATTGTAGGTGACATAAACCAATCTATTGAAAAACACAGTGATACATCAGTATATGATGAAATTATATCCATATTTAATTTTGAAAAAAGCAATAAAATATTCCTGAACAAAAGTTACAGAAGCTCCTATGAAATAGGCAAATTCAGCACGAAACTATTGGATGTGGGAACTCAGACAGAATTTTTCAAAAGAAATGAGGAAGAACCCCTAATTAATAAATCAAACAACATAGAAAATTTACAAGATGCTATAGTAAAAACAATTGAAACATATAAATCCCAAGGTTTCAGTTCAATTGCTCTTATATGCAAAAATAGGAAAGAAGCATCGGATTTATATTTTAAACTAAACAAGAAGATTAAATTGAAACTGGTAGATTATTTAGACTATGAAAGTGTTTTGGAAGGCACCTTGATTCTGCCCGTTTATTTAGCTAAGGGATTGGAATTTGATGCAGTTATAGTATACGAGGCTAACGATAAAAACTATAATACAAAATATGACAAAAAATTGTTATATATCGCATGTACCAGGGCCTTGCACAGGTTATCCCTTTTTTATACGGGAAAAATTACAAGATTTTTAAAATAGACAAATTAAAAAATCGCTTATAAAGCGATTTTTTTTAAGCGGGTGATGGGAATCGAACCCACACAGCCGGCTTGGGAAGCCGGAACTCTGCCACTAAGCTACACCCGCATATTATGGAGATAAGGGGTCTCGAACCCCTGACCTCTTGAATGCCATTCAAGCACTCTCCCAACTGAGCTATATCCCCGGAAGATATTTTGTAATATATATAATTTAATACATTTTGCTTGATTTGTAAAGCAGAAATAAATTTTGCCTGATAAAAGCTGGTGAAGGGAATTGAACCCCCAACCTGCGGTTTACGATACCGCTGCTCTGCCATTGAGCCACACCAGCATATGTATATGCTAATACTTTTCTTAATATTTGTAAATAGAAATTTTGCGTAAAGTCGATTTCCCGGTAAATGTAACTTAATATGGTTGACCTTACAAGATATAGAGAGATTTAGATATACATAGGGACACCCTGCGTCCCTATGTTGTAATTATGTTTCTTGGAAAAAAAATATTGCTTTTTAAATATTAAAACTTACGACTGCCGGGTTTTACAGGCTTTGAGCCCTTTTCGCACATGGGACAACTTCCTTCGTCATATGTTTCAAATACTAATTCTGCTGCACTGTAAATGGGTAATTGAATTTCACTGACCTTTCTGTCTACAAGGCAACCTATTCCAACTACAGTACCACCCAAGTTTTCAAGTACTTTAGCAGTTTCCATAGATGATTTTCCGGTGGTTACAACATCTTCCATTATTAATATTCTATCCCCCATTTTTATTTCAAAACCTCTTCGAAGGGTCATAATATTGTTTTCTCTCTCAGTAAATATAGCTTTTATACCTAACTGTCTCCCTAATTCATATGCTGCTGTAATACCCCCCATGGCAGGACCGACAACAAGATCCAAATTTAGCGATTTCACTTTATCGTATACAATTGAAATAACCTTTTCTGCCTTATCAGGGTATTGCAAAAGTTTTGCACATTGACAATATTTGTTGCTGTGTTTACCGGATGAAAGCAAGAAGTGCCCTTCCAACAATGCATCACATTCCTTTAATATTTCAACTACATCTATCATTTTTTTCCTCCCATAGCTTTATTACACTTATCAACAATTAATTATTAATCCCTAACTTATTTTATCAACCGATTTTGGCTTAAATTATTCCCCTGATTTCATCAAGAGATTTGATATTTTCATTGTATAAGAATTCTTCCAAATCATGGATTATATCTATTGCTATGTCCGGCTTTATGAAGTTTGCTGTACCTATTTGCACCAATGCAGCTCCTGCCATTATAAACTCTATTACATCATTGGCATTCATAATGCCTCCTAACCCGCAGACTGGTATTTTAACTGCTTTTGCGGCTTCATGTACCATTCGAAGAGCTATAGGCTTAACACAAGGGCCTGAAAGACCTGCATAAATATTTTCAAAAACAGCTTTTTTATGTTTAGTATCAATTGCCATTGCTTGAATTGTATTAATTAAAGAAATTGCATCAGCTCCTGCTGCCTCACAGGCAATAGCCATATCAGGAATGTTTTCAGCGTTGGGAGATACTTTAACCATTAAAGGCTTTTTGCATATTCTTTTGACTTTTGAAACCATGTCGTAAGCCACGGAAGATTTCACACCAAAGGCCATACCACCGCTTTTAACATTGGGACAAGAAATATTAAGTTCAATTATATCAACATTCGTATCATTTAATTTATAAATACCTTCAAAATAATCTTCTTCACAATGTCCGCCAAGATTAGCAATAATAACAGTGTTATAAGACATCATTCTTGGCAGCTCATTCATTATAAAATTATCAACACCGGGATTTTCAAGTCCAATACTGTTCATAAGACCCATGGTAGTTTCCCAAAGCCTTATTCCTTTATTTCCGCCCCTTGGCAATAATGTAAGACCCTTGCTGCATATCCCGCCAAGGATTGACAAGTCATATATTTGAGCAAACTCTTCTCCGAAGCCAAAGGTTCCTGATGCAGCCAATATTGGATTTTTAAATTTAAGTCCCATTGCATTAACTTCTAAATTCGCCATAATACTCCCCTATAATAATTCTTCACTGTCAAACACCGGACCATCCTTGCATGCTCTTTTATTTCCGCTCTTTGTTTCAACGGTGCAGCCTAAGCATGCACCCAAACCGCATGCCATGCGCCTTTCTAGTGAAACATAGCATTTTATATTATTCGCCTTGCAGTTATATATAATTTTATTCATCATAATTTCAGGCCCACAGGTTACCACTGCATCATAATGATCATACGAAACATAATCTGTTACAAAGCCTTTTTCTCCGAAGCTTCCGTCCTCGGTGACTATTACGGTTTTAGCAGCATATCTTTTAAATTCTTCAGATATATACATATTTTCCATGTCCTTATAACCTAAGTATACATCTGCATTTAAGCCTACTATTTTAGTTAAGTGCAATAATGGGGCAATTCCTATTCCTCCTCCTATTATTGCAATTTTTCCTTTAAGTTCATCTGTATCAAATCCATTCCCAAGAGGACCAAACAACTGAACTTTATCATTTACATGCAAGTTGCTTATATTTTTTGTTCCTTGCCCCTCTAATCGATACAGGAATGAAACAATATTACCATTTAAGTCGTTTACACTTATGGGACGCGGCAATAGAAATGAATTATCCAAAGTTTTCAGCATAAAAAATTGACCTGGTTTGATTTCTCCCTTAAAGTCTGCAGAAAGTCTGTAAATATTTTCATTGATTTGTTTGTTTTCTAAAACTCTTGCTATCGATACCTTCATGGTTTTCTCCGGTTTGATTTTTACTTACACACTAATTATGCTCATAAGCTGTATCACAATATACGCATCTGTATATTTTCTTTTCCTTGTCGGTTAATTTAAACTTATGAACAATTTCCTGTTCTATTGAAGTTATGCACCTTGGATTTTTGCACTTTACAACATTTTCTATTTCTGATGGCAGTTCTAAGTTTATTTTATTTATGATGACAGAATTGTCTATAATATTGATTGTAATGTCGGGATCGATGAATCCAAGCACCTTTAAATCCATATCTATATTATTTTCTACTTTTATTATATCCTTTTTTCCCATCTTTTTACTTTTAGCATTCTTTATTATGGCAACACTGCAATCCATTTTATCAAGGTTTAAATAATGATATACTTCCATTGCTTTTCCTGCTTCAATGTGATCAATTACCAAACCTTTTTCTACACTGTCTATATTAAGCATTATTCTCCACCCCCAATAATTTCATTATTAAAGCCATTCTTACAAACATTCCGCATTTAGCTTGTTTAAAGTATGCTGCCCTTGGGTCATTATCTACTTCTACTGATATTTCATTGACTCTTGGAAGAGGATGCATTATAATCATATCCTTTTTAGCATGTTGCAGCTTTTTACTGTCAACAATGTAGCTGTCTTTTAATCTTATATAATCTGCTTCATTGAAGAATCTTTCTTTTTGAACTCTTGTCATATAAAGAACATCCAATTCATTTATTACATTCTCCAATCTTTCCACTTCTTCAAACTCAATACCGTTTTTTATCAATATTTCTTCTCTTATATATTCCGGAATTCTTAATTCTTCAGGAGATATTAAGATAAACTTTATATTTTCATATCTTGATAAGGCTTTTATTAAGGAATGAACTGTTCTTCCGAATTTTAAGTCACCGCAAATACCTATGGTAAAATTATTTAGTGATCCCTTTAATGTTTTTATAGTTAATAAATCTGTCAGGGTTTGTGTTGGATGCTGGTGTCCTCCGTCTCCTGCATTTATAACAGGTATATCTGCCTTCATTGCAGCTATCATAGGGGCACCTTCTTTTGGATGTCTCATGGCTGCTATGTCTGCATAGCAAGCAATTGTTCGTATTGTATCTGCTACGCTTTCTCCCTTTGCAGCTGAACTTGATTCAGCAGATGAAAATCCCATAACGCTTCCACCAAGCCTCAACATAGCTGCTTCAAAACTTAATCTTGTTCTTGTGCTTGGCTCATAAAATAGTGTTGCCAGCACCTTTCCCTTGCATACATCTGAATAAGAAATGGGGTTTGCAATTATTTTATCTGCTAAACACAAAATTTCATCCAGCTCCTGCAATGATAAATCCATTGGTTCAATCAAACTTTTACCTTTTAACATTTTTCCTCCTTTTTAGTCTCACCGGACTATTTTAAAGTATCGCAGGCTCTACCGCCATTTTTTTCTCCCTTTGGTCGAAAAAATGGGGTTAGGGCATACGCAGTCTCATTCACCAAAATATTCGCTCCCTTTGGTCGCGTATTTTGGGAATTCGTTGCGGTTGACCTACCGCCATTTTTTTCTCCCTTTGGTCGAAAAAATGGGGTTAGGGCATACAAAAGTCTTCCTTTTACACAGCAAAGGAAGACCTAATCATAAGCTTATATGTTTTCCTTCCCAGCCTCACTGTGCTAAATTAAAGGTTTTTAACTTTAACTTATACTATTACATTTGTCAGGTCATGTCAACAATTTTATTTTTCGTCATTAGTTTCACTAATTTCAGATTGATATACAATTTTTGTAATTCTTCTTTCTACCTCGCTTCGAGGAAGCCATACCTGTCTTTCACAGGTAGTGCATTTAATTCTGAAATCTGCACCAATCCTCAGTATCTCCCAATCAAATCCACCGCAGGGATGTTTCTTCTTTAACTTAACAACATCACCCACATTTAATTTCATAGGCATAATTTATTCTCCTCATATGTATTGATCTGATCAATAATATAATTGCCAGGCTTTTAATCCCTTGAAGTTTCAAGGCAAACTGAATATGTTTCACATGAAACATTTTGCAATTGTTTTATTATCATCATTTTATTTCATTTTTAGCATTTATTCATTTATCATAAAAACCTTTATATGACAAATAATTTAATATTATATTGTTATCGTAGAAAATTTTGCTTGATTCAGAATTTAATACAGATTCAGTTAGTGCTTTATCCGGCATAAAACTTAGTAATGGAGCTGCCAATGCAAAAATTAAATATAGCAATATTACACTTTTTAATATTCCCATAAAAGCTCCAAATAATCTATTTGTTAAATTTAATATGGGAAGTTTAAATATCGCGTTTACAAGCACTGTCACAAGAAGCAAGGCTGCATATATAGTTAGGAACGTTATAACAAAACTGATTGATCTCATTACTAACAAACTTAACTTATCTATAAATACAGCAAATGTATCATTTGTTTCATTTATGATTATATTGTTTAAAAACTTCTGCAGTTCAACAGGTATGTTTTTATTTACATTGTTAACCACGTTCGCTGAAAGTTTTATTTCGAAATAATCATGCAGCTTTACAAATAATTTTGTATTTTTCAGCAAGAAGTTTTCAGCAAAATAATATAATTCTTTGCTGAGAAAAAATGATATTAATATACCCAGTGTATCAAATACAGTGTTTATAAAGCCCTTCCTGTATCCTTGAAAGCATAATATTACTGTAAAAATAACTATAACAATATCAACTATCATATTTATTCTCCTTTTAATTGATTTATTTTATTTGTCCCTTAAGAATTTTGTTTTTATATAAAATATGAATACTGTTTCCCTCAATTAATATTTCTTCGAAATTTTCCTTATCTTCAAAAATCTTATCTGCTTTATTGCTATGTAATAAAAATATCTTGTTTTTGTTGTAAACAAATATTTTACCCTCAACTATTTTCAAATCAGTAACTTCTTTAGGTGCTTCTAAAATTTCTATAACCTTTCCATCAAAGTTATACGATATTAATTCAGCAGACTTGTCCTTCTCAAACAATATATAAATTCTTTGGTTTTCTTTTGATATTTCGTAATCAAGTATTTTATTATATACACTGTTTTTCCACATTAGTTTTCCATTGTTGTTATAATAATAAATATTTTCTGTTCCTATGGCTATTACATTATTGTTAACAACCTTTGTCTTAATCAAAATTTCCTTTTCTATTGATACCTTCCACAATTCCATATCATCCGCAAGATTAAAATACAGTGTATTAACAGGGATTCCATTATTAAAAGCTAAAGTAATAATCGAATAAGCTTCTGATTTGTCGCTTATAGATACTCCGGTTATTGCATCCTTGAATTCTTTCTTATCAACAAGCATTACATTGCTGTCATTCATAATGAATAAAGTTTGTCCATTTTCACTTACAATCATGCAGGTCTTCCCGTTTTCACGTGAAACATTTACAATATTCCCATAGATTTCAGCCATTACGAACCCTTGATTGTTTTTATCCGATACAGTTATATTCTTGTCTGTTTGCCTGAAAATATAATTATCAGTGATAAAAACCCTGTTTGAGAATTCAATATTTTCATTCTCCCATAGAACTTTATTATTAAAATCCATATAAACAACTTTTTGATTGTTATATGTTATTATACCCTTGTTAAAAAACTTAAACTCATTTAATGTATTTATTTCCGTAGCCTTAATATTTTCAATTTTATATATCTTTTTTTCATCTAAGATTGATAAAAATTCTTTACCGTATGTTGAATAAATCATTACAGATATAAAAGTTAAAATTATTACAATAAATAATATTATTTTTTTCATATATCACCTTGTAAAATTTTGTTAATCAATTATACCAAATTATATATAATATTGCATTAGAAAATTATTAATTTTTCAGGGGCTAAACCCTTCATGTCAATATAAACAAGACCATTTCCCACTACAATAGATTTTAGGCCATAAATTGTGATTTTAGGATTTTTCCTTAGTTCCTGATGAATATATCAAGAAGTTCTTTTTCGTAGCTGTAAATCGATTTTATGGCCCTGTCTAAAGTATGCCTTAAATTTGAATTTAATCCAGCGATAAGGGGCAGGTTATATTATTTATGTCTGTAAACAATCTTTCCGTTGCAAATAGTATAGTAAACCTTGCCATAAAGCTCTTTGCCCAAGAATGGCGAATTGTTTGATTTGGAATAAAATTTATCAACAGTCCATTTTTCATCAACATCAAAAATAACCAAATCACACTTATTATTTTCTAGAAGACCTGACTGCAAATTATAAAGCTTTGCAGGATTTACTGTCATTTTCTCCAATAACTGCATTATTGTAAGGTGTTCAGTTTTCAATAAATATGTAATGCCAACTGATAAAGCTGTTTCCAAGCCAATTATGCCGCTAAGTGCTTTGATGAATTCCCTGTCCTTTTCTGCACGGCTGTGAGGAGCGTGATCGGTAGCAATTATATCAATTGTTTCATCTTTCAAGCCTTCAATTATTTTCATTCTGTCATATTCCGTTCTTAAGGGAGGGTTCATTTTCGCATTCGTATTATATTTCAGTATATCATCCTCTGTCATTGAAAAATGGTGTGGTGTAGCTTCAGCATAAATATTAGCTCCCATTGACTTTGCCCATCTTATAATATCAACAGACCTGCCTGAACTTATATGCTGAAAATTTGCTTTTGCTCCTGTAGCCAATGCAATCATGCAATCCCTTGCAACCATTACATCTTCTGCCAAGTGGGAAGCACCTTTTATACCTAACTCTTCGGATATCTTACCATCATTTATTCCCGGATTATATATTAACCGCGGATCTTCTTCATGAAAACTAAGAGGCATATTAAGTTTTTTTGCCTCCAACATAATATTCAATACAATACTTGGATCCATAAGAGGAAATCCGTCATCTGTAAACCCGACTGCACCGTATTTTTTTAATTCCTCCATATTAACTGTTTCAGTACCTTTTAATCCCTTTGTTAAAGTTGCAGTTTGAAGTATATTGATTGGCGAGTGCTTTATTAAATCATTTATATAGCTTAAAGTTTCAATATTATCTACTGCCGGATCAGTGTTGGCCATGCATACAACTGTTGTAAATCCGCCTTTTGCAGCCGCTTTTGAACCGGATATTATATCTTCCTTGTAGGTAAAACCAGGTTCCCTGAAATGTACATGCACATCTATTAATCCCGGTGCAATAATTTTACCTTCAGCATCTATAACTTCGCCTCCTGTACTGATATTCTTATCAATCTGTCTAATTATTCCTTCTTCAATGAGTATGTCAGCAATTTCATCTCTTTTGGTTTTTGGATCTATTATTCTTCCGTTTTTAATAAGCATTTAATCACCTCACTATTTACACAATATTATCTTCCATTTAAGAAGTATAAAACTTCACAACCTTATTGTATTCCATCATAATACTTTGCAAAATATCTATGTATTTAAAATCCTTATGATACAAAATATTAATTTCTCGAATCATACTTAAATTTTCAATGGGCAAGACCGTAATTTTGCCTTTTTTCAATTCATCAAGACATACACTTCTTGAAAGTATGGAAACACCGATATCGCGTCTTATTAAATCTTTAATGGTGGCAATATTATCAACTTCTAAAATTAAATTAAAATCATCCAGAGACATATTATGACTTTCAATATGAGCCGTAAATAAGTTTCTCGTACCTGACGAAGGCCTTCTCAAAATTAAAGGCTCCTTTTTTAATTCATTTATTGTTACCATTCTCTTTTTTACTAAGGGATGGTTATTGGATACTACAAGAACCAAGGAATCTGTATCGAGAAGTACAGAGTTTATGCTGTCATCCTGGACCTTACCCTCAACAACAGCTAAATCCAACTCATAGTTTTTAAGCATCTCATAAAGATTATTTATGGTATTGGTAATAATTATTATACTTGTTCCCGGATTTTTCGCACTGTATTTTCCTAATACTTCCGCCACTGCATTGCTTTCAGCAGTATGGGTTATACCAACCGTAAATCTCTTTTTATGATTTCTTTCATTTAAAATATCCTGCTTCATTCTTTCATATAAGGCAATGTTCCTGCGGGCATATTGAACCACCATACTTCCTTCATCTGTAAGTCTTACGGCATTTCCCGCCCTGTTGATTATTTTAATATTTAATTCTCTTTCCAATTGTTTCATATGTTGGGTTACAGCAGGCTGTGTCAAAGAAAGATGCTCGGCAGCACGAGTATAGTTGCCAAGTTCAACCACGGCTAACAAGGTATAAAGTTTTTGATCAATCATATTAATCACCGCTAACTATAAGGATTTTTTATACTATATTAATAAACAATAAATTTACATTTTGGAGCTGCTTGCATATAATTATAACACACTTTAAAATGGTGGGCAATTAATAAGAGGTGTTATAAATGAATATTTTAAATCAAATAAATAATACAACAACAATTCTTATATCATTATCTGTAATACTTTTGTCAGGATTTTTACTGACTCGAATTACTAAGCTTGCTAAACTACCCAATGTAACAGGATATATTATTGCCGGTATAATAATCGGCCCCTATATTCTTAACCTGATACCCCTAGAAATTATTAAAAACATGGATTTCATCAGTGATATTGCATTAGCTTTTATAGCGTTCGGTGTAGGACGTTTTTTTAAAAAAGAAGCATTCAAAGAAACAGGCATTGGTGTTATTACAATTACCTTGTTTGAATCACTGTTAGCGGGCATAGTCGTAACCTTGTCCATGTACTATATATTTCACCTAAACTGGGATTTATCTTTGCTCTTGGGTGCTGTTTCAACTGCCACGGCACCTGCAAGCACAATGGCAACAATCCGACAATATAAGGCTAAAGGAAACTTTGTAAATACCTTGCTGCAGGTTGTGGCATTTGATGATGCAGTATGTCTTATTGTATTCAGTATTGCTGCTTCAGCAATCAGTTCTAAAGCCAATGATAATGTTCCCATATATCAAATCCTTATGCCTTTGTTATATAATATGGGTGCATTGGTAATAGGATTTTTAAGCGGTCTTGCATTAAGTAAGCTTATGACGCCAAAAAGAAGTGATGATAATCGTCTCATATTGACAATTTCCTTGCTATGCGGTATTTCAGGTTTATGTTCTGCAGTTAATATTTCACCTTTATTATCATGCATGCTTTTTGGAACTGTCTATATCAATACGACAAATGATAAAAAACTATACAAAGAGCTAGAAAAATTTACTCCGCCCATATTATCAATATTTTTTGTTGTATCCGGTATGAACTTGGATATCAGTTCATTTGGAACATTTGGAGTAATAGGTGCATCCTACTTCATAATACGAATTGTTGGAAAATATATGGGTGCCTATTTAGGTTGTATATTTGCCAAAACATCAAAATCCGTAAGAAATTATTTAGGTTTAGCCTTGATTCCGCAAGCAGGCGTTGCAATAGGTCTTGCATTTTTAGGCAAGAGAATTTTACCTGAGAGTTTGGCTAATATAATGCTTACAATAATTTTATCCTCTTCAGTATTATATGAATTAATTGGCCCTTTAAGTGCAAAAATTGCATTAATATATTCAGGTGCCATCGACAGAAATAGAAATTTAGAGCAGTTTGATAAAAATGTACAGTTCGACAATACAAATGATAAAAACAAGGTTGTTACTATCAGTGATCAAGTATCATAAAACAGTTATATAATTAAAGGTAGCCGTAATAAATTACTGCTACCTTTAATTATATATTGTTTGGTCAATTAAATTAATTATCTATTATAGATTTTCTTCATGAGTTTATCATATTCTTCCTGCTGCGAAACTTCATAGGAATTACGCTTCGTGTAATGAGTATGAAGAAGTTTGTGTGAAATATGACCATTAGGTTCTTTTAGATATTCTTCATAAAGTTTGACAACTTCAGGATTTTTGTGTGATTTTCTAAGAGGTAAAGATTTGTCCAATTCATATAATGCGTCGGCACGTTTAGACTTTGGATTTACATCAAGTCTTACCTTTGCAGATACATGGGACTGTCCTCCACCATGAACACATCCGCCGGGGCATGCCATTACTTCAATAAAGTGATAATCCTTTTCACCTTTTTTTACAGACTCCAAAACTTTAGCTGCATTGGCGGTACCATGTGCAACCGCAATCTTTATTTCAGTATCTTTTCCCTCAATAGGAAGTATTACCGATGCTTCCTTCACACCTTCAAGACCTCTTACTCCTTGATACTCAAAATCATCCAAATCCTTGCCTGTTAAAATATCAGCAACTGTACGAAGAGCCGCTTCCATAACTCCGCCTGTAGCACCGAATATTGCTCCTGCTCCCGTATATTGGCCTAATATGCTGTCATCCTCTTCATCAGGCAAATTAACAAAGTTGATTCTTGCTTGCTTTATCATGTCTCCTAATTCTCTTGTAGTCAATGATACATCCACATCTCTTAAGCCGTCTACTTCCATTTCAGGTCTATTTGCTTCTGTTTTCTTTGATGTACAAGGCATTACAGATACGGAGAATATTTTTTTCGGGTCTATTCCTGCTTTTTGTGCATAGTAAGATTTCACAATAGCACCGAACATTTGCTGTGGTGACTTACATGTAGATAAATTATCCAAAAATTCAGGATAATTTAATTCGCAATAACGTATCCAGCCGGGTGAACAGGAAGTAATCATGGGCAATTTTCCGCCGCTTGTCACTCTGCTTAATAATTCTGTTCCTTCTTCCACAATAGTTAAATCAGCTGAGAAGTTTGTATCAAAAACCTTGTCAAATCCCAATCTCCTAAGCGCGGCAACCATTCTTCCCGTAACGTCTGTTCCTACAGGCAAACCGAATTCTTCACCAAGTGATGCTCTTACACCCGGAGCTGTCTGAACTACAACATACTTTTCAGGATCATCTATGGCATCCCACACGTCATCAATATTGGATCTTTCCCTCAAAGCTGCCACCGGACATGCCTGGATACATTGCCCGCAATATACACAGGGAACATCCCTCATACTGTAATCAAATGCAGGTGCAACCTCTGTATTGAAGCCTCTTTTCGTAAAATCCAAAATACCTATTCCTTGTACGTCCCTGCATGTGCTTACACATCTGCCGCACAAGATACATTTGCTTGTATCTCTTATTATGGAATATGATAAATTGTCGATTTTTGCTTCCCTTTTGGCTCCCTGAAATTCTATATCGCTGATGTTTAATTCATCGCAAAGCTTTTGCAGCTCACAGGTTCCGTTTCTCATGCAGGTCAAACATTCTCTGTTGTGATTTGCCAATATAAGCTCCACGTTCATTCTGACTGCATTTCTTACCCTTTTAGTATTTGTTTTTACATTCATGCCTTCTTGAACCTGTAATACACAGGTAGCAGGCAGATTTCTCATAGGAACACCTTTTACATCTACTTCTGCAACACAAACTCTGCATGCTGCCACTTCATTTATATCCTTTAAGAAGCAAAGGGTTGGTATATCGATACCTGCTTCCTTAGCTGCCATCAACACTGTGTAATCCTTTGGAACATTTACATTTATTCCGTTTATAGTTAAATTTACTTTATCCAAATTTAGCACCAGCCTTTCTTACTTCTTAATGATTGAATGGAAAGTACAAGCTTCCATACAAGCACCGCATTTAATACATTTATCCTGGTTAATTATATGAATTTCTCTCACTTTTCCGTCAATAGCTCCAACAGGGCATATTCTTGCACATTTTGTACATCCTTTACAATCCATTGTTATGATATACTTTAACAATGATTGACAAACGCCTGCAGGGCATCTTTTCTCAAGTACATGCGCTTCATATTCATCTCTGAAATATCTTAATGTTGATAGAACTGGATTTGGCGCTGTCTGACCTAAACCGCAAAGTGAAGTTTCCTTTATGTTTATTGCAAGATTCTCCAACTTGTCAAGGTCCTCCATAGTTCCTTTTCCTTCTGCTATCTTATCAAGAATTTCAAGCATTCTTTTTGTTCCTTCCCTGCAAGGAGTACATTTACCGCAGGATTCATCAACGGTAAAATCAAGGAAAAATCTGGCAATATCAACCATACAGTTATCTTCATCCATTACGATCATACCGCCGGAACCCATCATGGACCCTACCGCAGTAAGATTTTCATAATCTATTGGAGTATCTAAATGCAATTTAGTAAGACACCCGCCTGATGGTCCTCCTGTTTGGACTGCCTTAAATTCCTTACCGTTAGGGCATCCCCCGCCTATGTCATAAATAACTTCTCTAAGTGTTGTTCCCATGGGTACTTCCACAAGACCTGTATTATTAATTTTCCCGCCTAATGCAAATACTTTTGTGCCCGGCGATTTCTCAGTACCAAAGCTTCTGAACCATTCAGGGCCCTTGATTATTATTTGGGGAATATTTGCCAATGTTTCAACATTATTTATAACTGTAGGCTTGCCCCACAATCCTTTATTTGCAGGAAATGGAGGTTTGTTTCTTGACATTCCTCTTTTTCCCTCTATTGACTGCATTAGGGCTGTTTCCTCTCCGCAAACAAAGGCCCCTGCGCCAAGCCTTATTTCAACATCAAAATCAAAACCTGTATCAAATATATTTTTACCTAAAAGCCCCAGCTCTTTTGCCTGTTTTATAGCGATTTTCAATCTATGAACGGCTATGGGATATTCAGCCCGGACATATATAAATCCTTTTGTGGCACCAATTGCATAACCTGCTATTGCCATTGCTTCCAGCACTGCATGGGGGTCTCCTTCTAAAACACTTCTGTCCATGAAAGCTCCCGGGTCTCCTTCATCTGCATTGCATATTACGTATTTTTGATCTGCTTTGTTAGGTGCTGCAAAGCTCCACTTCATTCCTGTAGAAAAACCTGCTCCTCCTCTTCCCTTTAACCCTGAATCCTTAACAAGCTTAATAACTTCATCGGGAGTCATTTCCGTAAGGGCCTTTCCTAATGCAAAATATCCGTCTCTTGCTATATATTCACTGATATTTTCCGGATTTATAAAGCCACAGTTGCGAAGTGCAACTCTTTTTTGTTTTCTATAAAAATCTACTTCGCTTAAAGCTTTTAACTTTTCATCTTTTGCACTTTCATCAAATAAATATTTTCTTACTATTCTTCCTTTTAACAGGTGCTCTTCAACTATCTCATCAACTCTTTCAACTGTCATTCTTGCATAAAAGGATCCTTCAGGATAAACTATTACAACAGGACCTTCTTCACAAAGGCCGAAACAACCTGTTGCAATAACCTGAACTTCATCATCTAATTTAACTTCCTTTATTTTTTCTATGAATCTTTCCATAATAAGGGCAGATTTTGATGAACTGCAGCCTGTTCCTCTGCAAACCAATACATGGGATCTGAAAATTTTCATAATCATCCTCGCTTTCTATTATTACTCTTCTGAGCCGATTGTATATTCAAATACAACTCTGTTATTAACCAAATGTTCAGATACGATTCTTTTAGCCTTTTCAGTATCAACAT
>CAZTXR010000010.1:0-20253 GCA_964617605.1 uncultured Clostridia bacterium
AGTCACCTTTCTTAATTTTGGTCATTCCATATTAATTTTCCCTCTAATATATTAAATTTTTTGCAGCCCTCACTGCCTGTTCCCTGTTTTTCACTTCCAGCTTCCTGTAAATATTGGTGCAATTTACCTTTATGGTATTAATTGAAATACCTAATGTATATGCAATTTCAGCGTTAGTCAGCTCTGAATCAAGCAGGTGAATAATATCTTTCTCTCTCTTTGTCAGCCATATGTTTTTAAGAGCAAGACCTGACGCAGTCTTTGCCTTTTCAGTTGCAAAAACTTTAACAGCTATACAATAATCCCTTGTAAACCTTAACAATCTTCGGACATAGACCGGTGATACCGACGGAGCTGAAGTGTTATTTTCATCGTTTGTTTGGTCTGTTTTATCATGAGGCACCTGCTTATAGTTATTTCTGGCAAACCTCTCCAGCAAAGCAGCCATATGAACCCCCTCTTCTATAAAAATCCTTTCATAGCCGTTAGTTTCGCCAATCACTAAAGCTTGTCTCAAAATGTCCATGGATTTTTGCGTGTGTCCCTGAAAATAGTAGACAATCGCCAAAAGAATACGGACTTCCAAAGTATATAACAAGTTATTTTCTTGTTGTGCAAACAGCTCTATTTTATTCAAAAGCAACAAACAGTTATCATATTCCTTCCTTGCCATCAGTACACGGGCAAATGTAAAATATTCAAAAATATTATTCAGATTTGGATTATCAAAAATATCAAGACAATTGCGCTTCATCCAGCTATCCACTGCCTGATGGTCCCCTGTTTCCAAATTCATTCTTGTCTCAAAGGCAGAAAGGATAGGCAGCAAATGAATCCCACCTAATTTTCTTAATTTTTCTGCTCCGTCCCGGACAACGGCATAGGCTCCCTTAATATCGCCTCTGCTTTTCAGAACCTTGGCATATGTAATAGTCAAGGGAACCACACAACCTACTGTACTATTATTTTCAGCCTCCATGCTTCCTTTCACCAGCATGGCAACAGCCTCGTCCATCATATTTCTTTCAAACAGTATTTCTGCCATCAAGGTAGGAATGTATCCGCCGGGTACCTTTATAATGCTTCTTATTCTTTCGTATATGGGCATGTACTCCTTTTCAACAATATGAAGATGACCTTTCAAGCCAAATATTCCGCTTATAATACTGGCTCCTTCCATGATGAAATTGATCCCGGACATGAGAAAAATACTTCCATGATGCATAATTTCCTTAAACTTCATAATGGACTGGGTTGTGTTCATAAGGTTTTGTTTTTTTAGTTCTATAAAACCCTTAGCTGACACAACTTCCACCTGAAGCTGTATACTCCAGTCCTCATCCTTAAGTTTTGCCGAGGGGTTTTGCAAGTGTCCTTCTACCTTGTTAATCCAGTACATTGCTTCTTTTTCATTATTCATGATAATAAGTGCCCAGGCATAGGTAAGGCACAAAATATCACTGTCCTCTATCAACTCACGGGGCAAAACATCAAACCACCCTATAAGAATATCCACAACCCCGGTTTTAAGAATTTCTCTTCCTTTTAGCTCAATAATGCCTGCAGCCTTTTCATAGTGACCTCCTTGCAGGTAATGTTCTATTGCCTCTTGAAAATATCCTTTACTTTCATACCAAGCACCTGCATGGCAATGAAGTGTATTTTTGTCTGCATTCAGGCTGTCAAGTTTTTTTTGCAAAAATTCCGCAAACAGATGATGATATCTGTACCACCTGCCCTCATCATCAAGTTTAATAATAAAGGCATTGCGGTCAGACAAGCTTTCAAGCATTTTTCCGCCATCCTTTCCCCCTGTCAAACAATCGCAAAGCTGCCCGGTGAGAGAGTGCAAAATTGAGGTTTTTAACATGAAATCCCTTTCTGCTTGTCCCCATTGCTTAATTATCTCTTCTGAAAGGTAGGAGGCTATTAGCTGCTGTTCAGAATGAAAACTGTTTATTTTTGCAGAAAGGCTTGATCTGTCTTTGTCAGCGGAGTCAAGCAGCAGGTATACTCCTGCTGCCCATCCCTCAGTAAGTTTTTCCAGATCTATTACCTCCCTGACAGTGGCATAAATCCCTTTGGCCTTGCATAATCCGGCAATTTCCTCCGTAGTAAACTGCAGATCATAAAGGTTTATTTCCTTTATATAGCCCAAAGTTTGAAGCCTTACAGAATTATATGGCAGCTTAATACGGCTTATTATAACCAGATGGGCATTCTCAGGCAGGTATTTCAGCAAAAGAGCCACACTTTCATGGATTGAATCCTCTTCTATAAAGTGATAATCATCCATTATGAGGACAAAATTATTACTGTATTGATATATCTCATCTATCAGGGGAGTAACAATGCCGGCACCTGTAATATCATTTGCTGTATTCAAATATTGTGAGAACCTTTTTTCTAATCCGGGAATAATGTTCTCCAATGCTGCAATAAAATAGCTCCAAAACCTTTTCAGGCTGTTGTCCAGACTGTCTATGGAAAACCATGCAACCGGCATATCCAGCTGCCGGGTCCATTTGGCCACTGCAGTGGTTTTGCCGTATCCGGCAGGTGCTGTAACCATGGTTAATCTTGCTCCAAGACCTTCATTCAGTTCGTGTTCAATACGGATACGAGATGCTAAATTTTGCTGTACTACAGGTATTTGCAATTTTATTCGAAAAAGTGCGTCCATTTTGTACTTCCCCATGCTTATAAATTTTTTAATAAATATTATTCCTCTTCAATTATATCAAAAAAATTTAGTATGGTGTGGATTATTTTCAAAAAACAGGAGTAAAATTATACATATAATTATTGATGTATATAAAAATAAACCGCCGGGTCTACGCAGACCAAGCGGTTTCAAAATCTTTATTGCTCTAAAATTTCTACTGCTCCAAAACCTTTAATATCCATTCTGCGATAATCTTGGCAGCTTCGTTCCTTGCTATGTTGTTTGAAGGTTTGAAGCTTCCGTCAGTGTAGCCGTTGATTATTTTGCTTAATGTGAAGTTTTCCACGGCATCCTTTGCGTATATGGATATTTTGTCTGTATCTGTAAATGATGATGAGACTTCTTTATGCGGTGCAGCCTTTATCCTGTGAAGTATTGTAACTGCTTCCTCCCTGGTTATGCTTGCCTGCGAATCAACCGTCAATCCGCTTGAAGTTGCCTTGCCTGCAATCCATACGTTCTTATAGGCTGCCTTTATATAGTTTACCGCCCATGTTGGAATATTTTGTGCATCGGCAAAAGGTAACTCTACATTCTTGTAGTCATCAGGATTTAATCTCATTGCTGCCACGGCAAGCTTTATGAATTCTGCTCTTGTTATTTCGCTGCCGGGGTAGAAGTATAAATTATCTCCTGCTTTTATACCATTGATAACTGACAGGGATGATAAACGATAAATATATTTTTCTGCCCAATTATCTGATATATCGCTGAATTTAGCGAAATCGGGATTGTCAATGAATGCATAGTACGCATCCATATCAAGTGTTTCAGCAGTGAGTCTTTTGGCTTCAACATTGTTTTGTCCCAGCACATACTCCCATTTGCCGAACAGCCGGTTATATCTGTATAATCCTATATTGTCTGCACCGGATATGTCACTCTTGCTATAGGTATGTACAAATACTACAGGCTTTTTCAGTTCTTCTCCCGTAACTGTGGCCATAGTCATAACACTGCCTAAAATTATCCCCGGAGCATCATATTTCAATTCATCAGCATCTTTAGGTATATATATCAGCAGAATGTCATTTTTATCTACAGAATTAATAGGTACAATTACTGCTAAACTTTCATTTATAGCTTCACTTGCCTGCCTTGAGCTTTGGAGACCTATAGCCTTTAAAACATTGTCCTTGCCTATTAAGGTAATGAGCCTGTTCATAAGCATCGCCAATGATGTGCCTGAACCCGAGTCGGTTTTAACAGGGATATCATATACCGGATCACCTTGGATCTTCAGTATTACTATGTCCTCAGTGCTAATCTCTGCATAATCCTCTTCATCTTTTTTAAAACCTGCCGACAGAGTCCCTGCTTTTATCACAACATCTCCCGGGGCTTTGGCATATACTTTACCTGCACTAAAGTCTATAAGAGGGCTTCCGTATATTACAGACCAATTCAGCTGCTCAGGCATTATATCAAATTCCTTAACGCTGCCGCCGGAGGTAAGATATGAATTAACGGCATCAAAGCTTACCGTATCTCCGGTACTCATGATTATTGTTTTTAAATCATCAATGGGCTCTATGTCGTATAGCTTGCCGTCATCTCCCAACAGCTTTATGCTTAAGGATTGAAGCTCTGTCAAATCCCCATCTATAACATATATAACCATGCTGTCATGGTTTCCTGCCTTGTCTGTCACAGTCAGCACCATGCTCTTTTTAACAGTACCCGCCATATCCACAGCCCTTTTTATGGTAAATGTACCGTCGCTTTTCACAGTTATTCCATGGGAGGAGCCATCTAAAAGTATAGTTGAAGCCGGTTCACTCATACCGTTTAATGTCAATATACCGTCTTTTAGCCATACAGTCTGGCGGCTTATGACAGCTTCGTCAGTTCCTTCAATGCTGTCCTCAGTATAGCTTCCTATTCTCAATACCGGTATTGTAGTGTCCATAGCAAATGCCAATACAGGGCTTACAGATAAGCTTTTAGCCATAAGCTTTGCTTTGTCTATGGATACCGTATAGCTGTCCCCTGATTTGTTAACCGCTTCAATAGTGACCATGTATTCTCCGTCAGGAAGAGCCATGTCAAATTCCCACAGGCTTTTATACTCATCAGACCTCATGCTGTCTCCGCCATTGATATAAACCTTGAGATTAACATCCTGGTCAAATGTATATTTGATGCTCAGTTTACCCTCATTGCTATACTTATCAGCACTGCCTATATTGCTTTCCATGTCAAGGAGCACAGGAATATCTGCCTCAGTCATTTCCAAAGTATTTGAAAATACATTTATATCACCGGAATATTTCTTCCCGTCTCTTTCTTTTACAGTCTGAACGATGACTCTATATTTTTGTCCTGCAGTCAGGATACTGCTTCCTCCTAAAGTTATGCTGCTGCCTGCTTCATAGTAGGCAAAAGTGCCTTCTATTGCATTATTTGCTTCATCAACAACAAAAACATTATAATGAGTGTAATCAAAGCTTTCCGGATCAGTTATATCCACCTTTATGGCTCCGTTTCCCCCATATGAGGCAGCAACTGCCTTTACAGGTAAAGGTATCTCAGTATTTTCAAATACTATGGGTGTTTTGCAGGACATTATGCTGGGACCGCAATCGTCAGGAGACAGCACAGCTACTGCATAATAGGTGCCGCTGCCTAAGGTGTCGGGCATTCTTGCTGCAGCATGTTTGTCCTTTGAAGGATACTGCCCTATGCATATGCCTAAGTTTTCCGTGTCTGAAACTCCCTTTTTCTTTGCTTCCTCCACAACATTCTTGTTTTTTGTGAGATATATATCCACTGTTGCATTATTTAGCTTGCTTCCTTCACTGTCAAAGTCCCATGTTACATCAAAAAACAATGAACTCTTATCATCCCTGACTCCAATATCTACAGATGAAAGCTCCGGAATATTTTCAACCGCATTGACTTCAAAATTATTTATTTCCACCATTGGATCCGATGAACTCACTGTCCACAGCCCATCTACTATTAAAGACGGATCGATTACCGAAATATAAATATATTTACCCTTTTCACCAAGGTCCTGCACCAAAAAGTTTCCCTCTTCTTTGCCGTACATGCTTTGGTCAAGGGTAAGCTCTATCACTATACCTTCCGGGTTTATCAGTGTAATCATATCGGTTGCGGGAATCATTTCTCCCGTGTATGGAATTGCAAATATCAGCGCATCAGACCCTTCGCATACAAGATCTTTGGTAACATCTGCTGTCAGTGCAAAGCTTCTGACTCTCATCATACTGCTTGGTTTTTCCATTAAGCTTGATGAAAGCCTCCGCACATTGGTTCCGTACATTACCAGGGCATCCTTCTCCTCTGACCCGAAAGGCTCCCTTTCTATGTGCATAGCCCTCATGGTTTTCATACCGCCTAAATCTATGGTATCTCCAAAATTCACATCTCCGCTGTCCCAGTAGTATACAACGCCAAACTTAACCGAAAGAACTTTTGCATTCATCCCTATCATCATTTTGTTTACTGCAGCTTCAAGCTCTGCCAGAGTTATACCTCCGATTATGGGTATATCGCTTGGTATCTGCAATCTTACATAGCCATATCCGTAAAAATAGTCCTCTGCTATTGTTATGGCTACTCCGCCTTTTATTACTTCAAAAACATCCAAATTGAAATACATATACACATACCAGGGATCTACCCACTGTGTGCTTATACCCGCATCTATGAGGAGCCCTTTTATTTTATCAATAGTCAATATTCCCGTAAGGCTCATTCCTTTAAGCCCCAAAGTAAGATAAAAATCTCCCTGAAGCACACTGACTACTTTTAAGCCTGCTTCCAAAGACAGGGTCAGGGGCGGTAAGGAACCCATGTAATTGCCGGTTATGGTATCCGCTAAATTATCGTATCCTCCGCCTAAACCTGTAAGATTTAAAACCCCGGGTACTATTGGTACCCCCACATCAGAGCCTAATGAAAAATACAGCTTGTCAGGTATGGGTGCCCGCACATCGTTTATTTCAACTATTTTTATTCTAAGCTCACCTGTACACTCGATGACAAAAAGCTGAACACCGGCTGCTAAAGCATAAATACTGTCCAGCGTATTGATAGTAATCTCTGCATAAATTCCCGGAGGATTCTCAATAAATCCCCCAAACGCTTTTTGTGGCAGCGATAGGCTGGCCCTAGTATTTATCCCTATGAAATCAACGCTGTCTCCGGTTTCCCCATAAAGCACATTTTCTATATCGGCAGTAATCGCTCCCTCATCGAAGGCTCCTGCCCTTCTATATTCATCACTGTCGTCAGGCTTTGTGCCTCCTCCTGTACCGCCGCCTCCCGTGCCGCCGTCATCTTTATCCTTATCCTTATCTTTGCCGCCCCCCATGAAGGTGAGTGCCATCTTTCCGCCAAAATTTATGGCATAGCCCTCTCTTTCGTCATCCTTGCTTCCTGCCCAGCTTTCGGTCAAAACTCCGTATTTCAGGTCTATGGTCATACCGCCGATGTTTTGTATCATTCTCCCTGCACCGGTGTATATTATCATCACATCACTGACTGCGGCATCTGCAATTTTCACCTTATCTGCCACTAAGGTATGTATTATCCCTGTCTGAAAACGGATTTCAAACCCTGAATTCCAGAAAGACAGATTATCCACAACACTTAGTCTCCCGTCCCCGCTTAAGGTTATAGTTCCGCTTTCCTCTTTCAGCACAAGAGGTTCCGCCCCGGTGTACTGGACAATATTATTTATTGTAACCTCAGAGGTAACAGGGTCTACGGCATAATATACCTTATCCCCCTCTGTGAATTCTTGAATCTTGCCTCTTACCTCCAAAAGCAGCTCTGACTCGGTGGAATCATAGTTGTTTAAATAGTTGTCTGCCCTGTATTGTATGAGTTCTTGCTCATTCCGGAATGTTTCGAATTTATACTTATCCTTGTCATATCTGACTACGGCAATTATGCCATAGGACTTGTTTCTCAAGGATTCATCCAAGCATACTTCTATTTTTTGCTTTACTGTGATTTCATGGGTAAAGTCCTCTATCAACAGAACATCGGAGAATTTGAATACTATCTCATATTCTCCCACGGACAATTCCTCATCCGTAGTAATAGAAAGAGTATTGAGGCTCTCACCTGTGAAAGCAATTTTTTCTTTTTCAATCTCTACCAAATCCCCTGTTGCCACGTGCCTTAAAAACAAGCTCCAGCCTGCCTTCCCTGCCAGTGCCCTGAAAGCTTCCAAATTACCGCTTATATTTATGTTCTTGTCTCCCAATATATAAAACTGATTTGGTGTCACACTGTCAAAGCTTATGTCGGGAAGACCTCCTGTGGCAGATGGAAGTATTACATATCTGCTTGCGGAGACAGGTTCGGTTGTGTTGGTACTTAAGGCTACAACTATCTGTTTTGATGATATGGTTGTAAGAGGCTGTGCCTTTACCCTCCAATACCTCATTGCTATGGTTCCGGCAGGTATATTGTCAATAACACAATCATTTGAGATTGCTAAATTACTATCCCCTTCTATTCTTTCTTCGACTATGGAAAGACCGTAATCCAGAGACAGGCTTAGGGTAGCTAAGCTTATATCTCCTGCCTTATCCACAGTATTGTCTACTTCAGCCCTGACTTCAAATATGCCGTCATTTTCATATCCTGTACTGTCCTTATTCACATATACCCTGTCAACATCCATATTGATATTAACGTTTGCAGCTTCTAACTCGCTTGAGAAATTACCGATGCCGTACAAAAACTCTGCTTTTTTAACCTCATTTGATGCCAGGCTGTCCTCGCTCCAGTAGAATGCCAGAGCACTGTCAGGAGTTCTGTATATGCTTGAGTAATTGCTGAAATCACAGTTTTTGTTGGGTGTATAATCATAGCGTGTGTTTGCAAGATTAGCCCAGTGTGCTATGATAACCCTGTCAGGGGCAGCTCCCTCAGACCAACCCTTCAATATTGAGTAAGACATCATATTGGGATTGACTGCCGAATCCACACCTCTTATCTGATCCGGCACATCTTCACCTGAAAATTCCCTTTCAGTAATTGTAGGTGTTCTCTCAAATCCCGCTATCATATAGGGAGAGTCTAAATCCCCAAGGGCGGTATCCAAAAGGGTTCTCACTCCTACGGTCTTCACCCCCGAATTTGTATTTTTTATCTCATATGCTATACCTGCATTTCCGCATAGATCGTTATTCTTATCTCGGGATATGGCAACTTTTTGTGTTACCTCAACTCCTTTGATAACCCATTTTGTTATTATGGTACCGTTGGCTCTGTCTGCTACAGGCTCATAAATTTCTGAATCTATGCCAAACCACCCATAATCCTGCCCGAATATATAATCTTTGCCGTCTATTCTCACTGTTGTAAATGATGTTTCCGTACTGCTGTTGTCTTCACGAAACAAAAGCGGAATATTGTCGTCATATTTTTTCTGCGGATGCCCGGTTAAGGTAGATACGCTGAATCCGCCTGTTTTTTTATTTATGGAGTATTTGATGTAGCCGTTATCTATGGATATCAGGTCACCGGACCCAGCCGCAGCAAATACTTCCAAAGGTATGTTAATCAAGATCATGGTGATTGCCAGTATGCAGGATATTATCCTTTTTGCATTTTTCATAATGATTCCCCCTTCCTAATTGCCGGATCCCTCCAAATTTATATAAACCATTATATTAAAGAAATCTTTCCTGTCAGTCTGTACGCTTACCGTATACCATCCGCTTTCAGCTGCATTAACGGTAAAGCTTCCGTCTTCATTCTGCCCTACGGCTGTTCCCGTATATTTCATTTGTCCCACGGTATGCATTCCCTGCTCATACTTCACATATGCTTTACCGCTGTTATTTTTCAGTGATACTGTAAATTCACCGGTACCGTTAACGGCGGCAATGCTGTTGGCATTAGGCATCTTACCGTTTATCAGTGCCACTGTATCGGTTAAACCGATAAGCCTTACAGTCCTGGTGACCTCTGCAATATTCCCTGCACTGTCTGCCACGCTGTAGACGATATAATACGGGCTGTTCCTGTTAAATTCATTCTTGCTTATATCATTCGGATTGAATCTGCCAAAATTAAGTTTCACTTTTTCTTTAGGTATCTCAAGAGCCTCACCGCTTCTCATATCATAGGCAGTAAAATCGTAAAGCTTTGAAATATCATATATTGATTCAGTTCTTGTATCACCTTCTATAAATATGAGCTCATCTGTATTGTCAAATTGCAGCAATGGCTTATCCTTGTCAATAAGCTTGACATTCACACCGTATAATACGCTGGTTTTATTGGTGGCCTCAAGATTGAAACTGAATACTCCATTTTTGGAATACTTAACTACGGTTTCCGTTCGAGGTGTTTTATCAAAGCTGCCTATCTGGGTTATTTCCTTGTCCGTTGTTACAGTCACTGTTACATCCTGATTTGTTTCAGGAAGCGTATCTCCTGACAGTGTATATCTGCCTTCAGCCGGTGCACTATCTGTATTGGATTCAGTTGTAGGCTCCCATTCGCCTGTACCGGTATTTTCTTTCATATATTCATAGTTCCAGCTCACAGCTGTAACCTTTGGAGGAGCCTTGTCTATTCCTTCCACTTTTACGCTTACAATCCGAGAGTTGCCTACCTCATCTGATAATGTGAAATTATAGGTGCCGTTATCGCTCACAGTGATTTTAGCTTCCTCAGCGGTTACCCTAACAGCTGATTTTACCAGTCCCGACACCACATATATCCGGCTTAAATCAGGCTCAAGATCATAACCGAAGTCTGATTTCATGGACTGGAAGGATATTGTGGCATTGGTCAGTTTCTCTGACAAGTCATATTTTCCTTCGCACATTGGCGGAGTAGTTTTTATATGATTTACCGTAATAATTTGTTTGCCTATATTTCCGTATGCATCGACAAATGTTGCTTCAATTGAGCCGTTTTTCTTGAATCTAATGCTTTTTAAGTCACTGCTTACCACTATGTCGTTTTGTGTCAATGCGATTCCATCAGGAATATCTACACTGACCATGGAAACATCCGTCTTGTTGAAGGATACAATTGTCACCAGTACGGTCTGCCCTGTTTTAATATCAGGGGGTGTACTATATCTGATGCTTGTAACTTCTACAGGGGACTTATCTATATTGGTGATCTTGAAATTATGAGTTGCCTTGTTGCCTGCCCCGTCCCATACATATATCACATAATCTCCGTTGTTTTCCGCACTTGCAGTGTATTGTCCTTCACCAACCTTTTCCACCCCTTTAATCTCTATAATCTCATTATCTATTTTGCTGTAGAGCTCGCAGTGGGCTATTGTATTAATATTATCTTCAGCCCTTATGTTGACGGTAACCGGTTTATTTGTTTTATTAGCAGGGCTGATGGAGTGGGACACAAGAGGGGATTGCGTATCATACCCGGTATATTCCACACTTTGATTTGCTGAGTTTCCTGCCCTATCCCTTATATCAAACACGAAGGTCTGCAAACTGTTGGTCAGTATTTTTTCAAAGCTGCCATTGTTATTGTAAATATACAGCTCTTTTTTGGTGTCTGCGGGAACAATTTCTGCCTTTACACTTCTGTAGAAACCGTTCTTTTCTACAGGCACCCACACTCCTGCATAATTTTCAAAACTGTATTCAACCCTATAATGCTCATCAATGGTTATAGGTGCTATATCAATATTGGGAGCACTTATATCACTGACTTCACTTCTCAAACCCGCATTATTGGTTACTCTGACAAAGAATTTATCAAGCTCATCATTTATTGTCAGTTCAATTATGTTGTCTTCCAAATATTCTCCTTTATCTGTTTCAACATAATCCCCCCCATTATGACTTACTTCCACCTTGGCTATGCCGCTTTCGGTATCGCTGAAGCTGATGTATGCCTTTACAGACTTATTTGTGGGATTGGTGTTGGACAATGACCAATTAATGCCGGGAGCTGTCTCGTCAATATTTGTAATATAGATGCTTTCTTCCTGGAGCCTCTCTTCGGGCGTTCCCTCCATGGTATAGGACATATAATCCCATTGCTTTATATTGTTCCCGTTTTTCAAAACGTCAAAGGTTAGCTTTTCAAAAATAGGTCCTGTATATCCTATAGCACTGAAAGTTGAAACAACTTCATGCGGCGGATCAGAAACAATGACGCTGTCTTCTAAATTAAGAACCATATCACTATCTCCTTCAGCCAAGAGTAAGAAATACTGAGCATAATACTCCGGGTTGGGTCTTATTAACACTTGCAAATCACCATCATCCTCTATGCCTATCCATTTACCGTCATTTACTGTAACAGGTTCACCATTCAGCAGATACTGAGTATTGACAGCAAAGCCTTCAATAAACTGAACACCATCCATAGTGAAGCTTATTTTCTTTGATCTTGCAGCTTCGTCGCATACATAATAAGTTCTTTCATCTTTCTCGGTATATATGAATTTATGCTCAAGAGCATACTTTGCATCTGCATTTCTTCCATATTGCACTGCCGAAATAAGGTTTGCCTCTTCATTATCCCTTACCATATAATTAGGCAGGACTGCCACAGGCACATTGAATTTCAATGTAGCCTCCGTATAGGATTTTGTAGTTATTTCAGGATTGTAGCTTACCTCTTTCAATTGTGCTTCTATGTCTATGAGACTCAGTTCAGTTCCGGCTATAATGGCTGAAATTGTGTTCTCCAATGTGTCTGAAGAACTGTATCCTAACGAATAATTACCGCTGATGCCTTTGATGTATATGGTATGTTCTTCATTGACTTCTCCGTTACTTGTCTCTGCAGCAACAAGGCTTGTTTTAATTTTACCTTCTGCCTTATATTGGTTAAACCTGTCAAAATCATCTTCTGTAAGACTGCCGCCTTCTTCTGTCAAAGCAAAACGGGTAGTATCTCTCATTGCATCTTTAATTTTGATAGTTATCTGTCCATCTTTTCTGTCTCCGGAATAGTAAGGAGCACATCCAATAAGCTCCGCCGAAGGAGCCTCCCTGTCTATCCAGTTAACTTTTACTGAAGCAGCTGTTTTGTTGCCTAAATTATCCTCTATTATCACCTGTGCATCTGTATTATCTTTTATGGTCAGCTTATAATTTTCATTATCAAGTTTATTAACTATCACATCCGTATCATCAGATGTTACCGTATAAGTTTTATTGGAATCATTTTTTATTGTTAATGTTACCGGTACGTCACCACCGGTCCTTTCTTTGGAAGCATATGCTAAAGTATATTGCGGCAATACAGTATCAAGCTCGATAATTACCTCTGCAGGTGTGCTTATGAGCTCAGCACCGGGATTCCTGCTTAATTCCGCCTGTTTGTCTGCATTGTCTCCCGCTTTAAAATTATAGCATGCGGTACGGACATAAATTTTATTCTGACCCTCCCTTAAAACATATGGCTTTGGTATGGTAAAATCTAAATGATTTGTATCCCTTTCTGTATTTTTGCTCATGAGTCCTGCGTCTGTCCATAAAGACCAGTTGATGCCGTCTGAAGATATTTGGTACTTCAGATAGGTATCCCCTAAATACTCCACATTGGACATATTTTCTTCCGATGAAAACTTTAATGTGTAATCCGTCTTGCCCGTTCTGTAGATGTTATCGCCTGTCTTTTCCAAAATTTGTGTCTCATCAGTGCGGTAAGGATTAAGCACCTTCAACTCCGGCTTCTGTATCCTCACTGCAAACCTCATGTCAGGTTCTTTATAATAGGATGCATTTCTGCCGTCATCCAATCCTCCTATATTATTCCTGAGGTAATCATATCCCACTTCTTTGAAGTATCCGTTAATATCTTCGGCATAAATTTTAAGCCCATATATACCGTTGGAGGTATATGAAACATCTATTTCCGTATTTACCCAGCCGTCGCTTCCTATGGTAAGGGGAATACTTGGAGCTTCCACATCATCGTTATTCATATCCACTATCGTACAATATGCATTTTTAATGGTTCCCGTATCTGTTATACTGATTCTAACGGGCTGAGTCTCTCTTATTTTAGTGCCGTTGGTCCACACAGGCAGATTTATGGTAGGATTGGAATTGTCAAATAAAAAGGTGTATGACCCTTCTTCATCAAGCCCGCTGATTTTATTTATAATCTTATATAGAAGCTTATAAGTTCCGTCAAATAGGTATTCTCCTTTATCATCACCAATATGGCGTGGTCTTCCTATTAATTCACCGTCATAGGTTCTATAGTCTGCCTGAGTAAAGCCCGGATTATTTGAAATCAATTCTTCCCATTTGTACTCAAGGCGGTCCTGTCCTTCAATGTCAAAGTTTATTAAATAAATAAAGAGTCCCGGTGTCATATCTGCCACTGTTATTTCTGTAGTTACTGATTCATTGTAAACGGCAATGGGCATGCTGAAATATTGATTGCCGCTTTGCACATAGGAGTTGTTTCCCTGTTCATCCTCCGTGTAATAATAAATCTTTCCGACAAAATTATATCCGTCATCAACCTGAAGAACTGCTGTTGTGCTTGCATCACCTTTTTGAACATATTTCCACTGCTCGCTGCTCTTATCAGGTATAGCAACACCATTTTTTACAAAGCAGTAATATACCCTGCCGTTACCCGAAGCATCGCTTATACTAAATTCATAATCAATCCTCTTTGTCCCGTCTGCTGCCCGTTCTTGGGGGGTTGATGCAACGGTTGTTGTTGGTGCCTTATTGTCAAGCCTTATATCGGTTACGGTAACTTCCCCCGAATTCCCGGCTATGTCGCTTCCTTGTATCTTTATTTGATATTTGCCTTCTATATAATCACTAAGCTTAAGATTGACTTGTGCACCTGTTATTATATTTGTATCTGCGGGGACAGTCTGACCGTTGGCACTGTTTCCGCCGCTTCCTGAATAGTTTGTTATTCTCACCAGTTGATCATTTTCATCATATAACTTGTAGCTTGCCACAGCACCGGTCAAGGCTTCGCTTGAAACAATATAAAACTTGTGAACATTTTCCCATTCGCCGGATATGTCCTTGGCTTCTTTATTTTCATCTGCAATACTGAGAACCGGCGTTACTGTATCTGCCTTGTGTGCCGAAAAATATGTATTGATGTTTCCTCCCAATACGTAATCCCCTAAACTGATATTGTTAACTTTCAGATATATCCCGTCATTTCCTGTTGTATAATTTTCCGGAACCGTTCCGGTAAACTTAATTTCCTTTGCCTGAGCCCCTTTTGATATAGTAAGGTCACAGATTTTTTCCCCATCGGGTCCGTTTCCCCTTATAAGTGAGGCTGTACCGCTGAAGCTGTTGTTTTGCCAAAGGGTAACATCATCGACACCTATATTGTTGTATATCTGCCCTGTAATCGTCACATTTTTGTTATTTTTATTGTAATAATAGTTAGGGCCGACGGCTAATGCCCCGGTAGCGGCTAAATTCTTCACACGGAATACTTTTCTGTTGAATGTCATGACACATTGCTTAGTGGCAGGGTTATTAGTGCTCCGCGTAGGGAAGCGCCATTCAAGCAGAAAGGTGGCGGTATCAATGCCGTCTGCCGTCATTTTATTCCATAATTCAAGCTCCGGATAAAATGAATACTGCAATCCGGGAGAATGATGTTCGAGTACATAATGAACCCCTTTTTGAAATCTGCTGTCCGCAACCACTACGATTTCCCCCGGCGGGTCTGCATAATTATTAACAGAATAATTGGGAAAATAAGTGCCGTACTGGTCAGTTATCATTTGAGATGCAGACACAAATGCACCCCATTCCGGACTGTTCCAATTTGTAAAATGATTCCAAGCATCCATATAAGAAAAGTATATGGTTCGCCGCCCAATCCCATCTGTAATGGTCCCCATAGAACTGACAGCATCACTTATAATGGTTCTTTTCGTATAAGAGCTTAAATCCCACCAAGATGTATATAACACACCCTCTTTTGAATCTGTGGACATCCAACCTAATGTTCCGGGATAAGTTTTAGTCCACAACCACACTCCTTGCCCTTTTACACTTATTTGCCAATACCCCGGAAGCCAGCCGTTGTTTCCGCTCTGCCTAAGCCTTGCCTCTTTAATCATCCACGGATCAAAGTTAATAGTAGCAATAGTTTCGTTTCCGCCATCATATCTCCCAAGTTTTCCTTTAACTTCAACCGTTGAGATAGTCCCATCGTGAGACTTAAAATCAACATAAATTGTATTATCTGTTCCTGCCTCATCTACATTTGCTGTTGTCAACTTTATTTTTACTTCACCGGTTCCTGCATAAACTTGGGCAGGATTCAGCAGTGTAAAAAATACAGATATAACCAGTATTGCTACCGCCTTTTTTAGTATAATTTTTGTGACCTTCATATTTCTTCATCACACCCTCTTTCATATATTTAAGATTGCGAATTTTGTGCATAACAAAATTATATGAATAATGAGCGGAAAAGTAAATTATACCAAGTATTAGAAAAGTATTAGATATCCAAAATTTTTGGCAGATGTTAATATTTTTGTAAATAATTTTTTAACAAGATTTGTCCTTATCTATGGTACACTAAAAAGGTTAACATAAATTTATTTATGTTAACCAAAGTCTTTATAAGGGGAAATTTTTTTCAATTACGCTTTATATGCTTCATCTAATTCAGATAACATATTGTACACTGCTTCGTAGCTTTCGCACACATCTCCCGGCACTGTGTAATTATCCGTAATTTCACGTAATTTTACAAATTCGTCCTTTAATTCAACTTTTTCTGTTCCTGCTGCTTTTATTTTTTCGTTTATTGTGTCATATACTTTACGAACTTCATGGAATTCCGGGTGATGCTTCCCGTGAACTTTTGCTACAATAGGTACAAATCTTTCCAATGTTGGAATTAGTTTTTCTTTTACTTCATTAAATTCTTTTGGCATATTTTCTCCTTCTTTCTTTATAATACTTATTATAATAACTTTATTATATCAGAATTCTTGAAAATATAATTGACTAAAATCAATTTTGTAAAATAATTTAATATTTACTGTTCACTCATCAAGGAAAAGATCCTCGTCATTGTTATGAATAAGCCGCGAAGCAGTATGTCATTATGAAGGTGGGAATCTCAGGATGACAACACCGGTCAGGTTGGTGTTTATGGTTAACTATTTTAATAATTTCTTGATAAGTTGGACGTATAAATCCGGTAAAATATTTAAATTATAATCTATATGTAATCTTTCTGTATGTTTGTGAAAGTCTTTGCCGTATCCTCCTAAAACAATGCCGGGAACACTGAATTTTTTCAAATCTTCCGTTGGAAACTGATAAATTGAGTTTACGCCAACAATATTTTCGAAAAACTTATCAAAGTTCATATCCTTTGCTAAATTTGTATAGCACATATCAGAGATGCCCATATAGTAATCTTTCATTTTTAATGTTTCATCATACTCATCTTTGGCATATTGAATAATATCCTCAAGGCAACTTAACAAATAATCTGCATCATGATCTGTTTTATCCATATACACATCCGGATAATATGGAGGTATAATTGAAACAATTATCATAGGTCTCTTATCCTTGTATAATTCATATACCTTTTTAACAATCCTTATACAGATTTCTTGAATTTCCACCTTTTCTTCTGCAAGCTTGGCTCCATATGATTTTATGTAATCATCTAAATTACCGCTGTAATTTTTCTTAACCTCATTGTATATGTCATAAAAGGTTTTTACACATGGAGTGTATGGGTATGTTACAGGTCTTTCCCCTCTTATTGCTTCATATTTATCTGCCCTTTCTTTCATAAACTTAAGTGCATTTTCAAAGGCTTTTTCTCCAATCCCCATCAGTTTAGCCATTACCTCTTCGGGATTCATTTGAATGGTAACAATATTGTAGTAAGCTGCTGAATATAAAGGGGTCGATACAGAATAAGTATTTTTTAAATCCTGATATTTTAAGCAAACCGGTGGAGGGGTTGTTTGTCCATGCTTCTGCTGACAAAAATCGGTATTTAATTCCATCCCTCTATACACTTCCATTGCAGTCAAATTAGGATCAAAGCCTAAGAAAGGCTCTCCTGCATGGGTTGCCTCACCTACAAAGAAATACATGGGCATAATCTTGCCGGATGCCCCATAGTGAATATATCTGTTGGTGTCATTTGCCTGGTCATCCATCATATAGCATTCCGTCAATAGAAATGCCGAGTATTTTAAATTCTTTTCTTCTGCCAACTCATTTAAAAAGGGAACAGCCCTCAGCATACCTTCAGAGTTAGTTTCCTCGCCGCAAACAGCCACATATAGCAGTTTGCCTTTTAAGCCTCCCTTATCGGAAAAATATCTTAAAAGCTCAATACATAAAGCATGACCATATTTCATGTCTGCTGTTCCCCTGCCGAATAACCATTCACCGTTTTCAAAATCCTTGCGGCTATCTGCATCAAGGGGCATCTGATTTATGCATTTTGTAATTTCTTCAACATTATAGGCCTTATCAATAAGATGCCCGTATTCCTCCACATCAACAACATCATAGTGTCCGGTTAATATTACGGTTTCTTGACAGCTTGGCTCTAAATCAAGGTAAGCCGTAACGATATATCTGCCAAGGGCATCATTTTCCAATGGAATGAGTTTCACTTCATCCCTATGTAAATTAAAATATGGAATTTCATAAAGAAGTTCTTGAATTTTATAAGCTCCGGATACTTCTTGAACTGTGCCTGAAACACTTGGGACTTCTACTAACTTAAGTAAATTCTTATAAATATTATCTTTATTTATCATGTTTTCCTCTCCCTCACACCACTTCAGCCTAGGTAGGTAATTGTTACTCCTTCAACCCCCTTTAGACATTTATTTTCATATTCTGATTTAAATTATATATTGAATTCTTACATATTTCAATAAAATATGGTTATAGGTCGAAGAAATAGTATAATAAAAGAGGTTTACATAAATTATTTTATGTTAACCTCTTGATTTACATCATTTACTTGTATTTATAATTTTAATAATTTTCCTAACTTATATTATAAATTATTCTATTTTATCTCCAAGCCTATAATTGAATTCTTTGTTCTCTTTTAATGTATTCTTTTAGCCATAATAAATGAGTTGAGTAAACAGATTTTCATTATTTACTCAGCTCAAATTTTACGATTATTATTTAATTGGCTTTCCTGACTCAAGCACTTTATTGATCGATACTAATTTCCGCGAAGAATAGTTCAGGCATGAAAATACATTTGAAATATCTGACACGTAGCCGTACCAATTTGATAATGACAAGTTTGTTGAAAACTCCTCCTGGCTATAATACTTATTAATATTGTCTATTGCGGATTTTCCCAATTTTACCGCATTTAAATTATGTTTAATAAGATCTGTGGCATGTTGACATGGTATAATTTCATCAAAATCAGATGATGAATATCTTTTTTCAATTAGTTCAATTTGAAGGGCAAGTTCTTTTACTGCTTCAGAAGATGAAGCTGTTCTGTCCCGGTCAATAAGGGCAAAACTCTTATTAATTGCTTTTTGAACATTGCGGCAGAATTCTAATTCTTCGTTGTAGGCTGTAGTTTGTGATTGTAAAACTTCTTTATCTTTTGATAAGCAACCAGTCATAAAAACCAATAATGATAATAAGAAAATAATAAATATTCGTCTCAAGGCATAATACATAATCATTCCCCCTTATTATTTTATTGCTGCAGAATCATAAAAATCATTATTACTTTAAGTGCTGTAATTACGGGTTTCTATTTTTTCTGACATATGTTGCTTATCTATATATTATACTATTAATGCGGTATATGTCAATTACTATTTGGTTGCTCGGTCCCTTCTTATACATTCCTTTAAAAAACAGCTAATCGATTCTTCAGCAAATTCAGACTGCTGAATATTGAAATTCACTGAAGAGGAATCCATAAATCCATGAGATGCATCAAACTCAATGATAGTTAAGTTATCTTTGCCACAAAGCTGATGAACTAATAAGTTCACATCGAAAGAATCTTCATTCCCAAACAGTAAAAGAGTTGGACAGGCAGGGTTCAAATCACTATAGTCTCTTATACGGGAACCATAGCAGGCTATAATTCCGCTGCACAGTGAATTTTCACAGCATCTCCACGCAATAGTTGCCCCTGCACTATAACCGACAATAAATACATTATGGTATTTTTCTTTTAGTTGATTGACAAAAGCACTAATTTCTTTGTAAACGTCAAAGCCAATCATATTTATGAAGTAATTATATGCTTCCACGGATTCTTCATATGAAAAAGCTTGTCTGTCAAGCATATCGGGACAAAAAACATCATAGCCGGCCTCACAAAATTTTCGCTTTTGTTTTTGTATAAATTCATTAATTCCATAAATTTCATGAAGGACAATAATGGCTGATTTATTTTTTTCAATTTTTTCGTTCAATCCTTTGTCTCTCATTAATTGCTCCTTCTGCCACTTCCCTTTACATTTTCCGTCTATCTAAACAATTATATTTAATGTTTGCTATTTGAACTCCAGATTATTCTTATCAGCCCATTCCTTAAAG
>CAZTXR010000011.1:0-18267 GCA_964617605.1 uncultured Clostridia bacterium
TTCGGTGTAATCAATATTGTCAATGGTATACATCAATTGTGCATAACTATCGCCATCTACTGATACAAGAAGGTCTCTGTGGTTCTTTTCAATAAATGACGCAGATAGGTCTACATCCCTATCAACCACCAAATTGTAGGTGTTTAAACCGTTAGCACTATCCTCGCCATTTATAATCCATTTTTCCACCTTGTAGCCGCGTTCGGGTACTGCTGTAAATTTAAGTTCTGTGCCTCCCTTAACTTCCTGTAAATTTGATGCCCCTGATACTCTTATTGCACCACCGGTTGTTTTATCGGATATTATCACTTCATAGGTCCCTGAATTGATATCTGCCGAAATTTCAGTATTCTTCAGAAGTTTAAATGTAAATGTGCCCTCTTCATCATCAAGATCTTGAATGCCTTCTGTCACCTGCCATTCACCGGTTAATTGATATCCTGCGGCAGGTTTAACAGTTATTACAGTGTCACCTGCTATTGGTTTTGATGTGTCAATTGCCTTGTTTTCCGAAAGAGCAAGTAAATTTTCTCCTATTTTTAAGGTATAGCTGTCACGTTCAAAAACCCCATATATCCTGATATTTGCATTAGGCATTGCAGTTTTTAGATTTACACCCTCTTTATACTGAGTTGGTAATCCTTCTGTATGAATTTCCCACTTCACAAAATGATAACCTTGGGCAGCAGCAGCAGACATATTGATTTCTGCACCTGCCATCAGCTCTTTGCCGCTTGGTATAGTACAGGTAATCTTATTTTCTGCCAATTGTCCGTCAACATAGGCTTTTTCCGGCTCTGTCATGTAACTTAAGGTATTAACCTTTGTTTTGAAATAGACTTTGATTGAAACACCGCCATAAACTTGTGTTACCTTTAACTGGGTGCCTCCCTCTTGGTTTCTTACACCGTTTACTTCCCAATAATCCACTTCAAAACCTTCGTTAGGTCTTGCAACAAAAATGAGCTGAGTACCTACAGGGTATTTTCTTGATGTGCCTGTTACAGGGGTCACAAGCTGTACAGAGCCCCCGGTAATATCATCGGTCTCTGCAGAAACATTGTATGCGGCACCCGTTACCGTCATTGATACCCTGCCGAATGTTATATCATAGTTTTCGGCGATATGTGCCCTTACATATGCTAATCTATAGTTATCACTTGACTTATAGCTGTTAAGATAATAAGTGGGCTCTACACCTAAGATAAACTGTCCTGCGGTCTGAGGATATTCACCCATGTATTTGGTAATTGGGAAGCGTGCTCCAAATCTGTCATATCTGAATACGTTTAGCCCATGCTCTGTATAATAGTTATCCATAGGGCGTTCTTCAGCATCATTTTGACCTGCAACATATGAAAATACATCGCCATTCCCATCGGAACCCTTTGTTTCAAAATAATGCCCTTCAAAGGCCCACAGATTGACGGGATAGGTAAATAAACATTCATCTATATAAGTGTCCGCATCCCACCTTGAATATACTTTATAACCTTTATCAAACAATCCCGTATCCCTTATTTTATCTGCTGCCACTGTTTCGAGAGGGTCATCGTTAAAGAGCTGTCCCCTGGATGTCAGTGCATTTTTATTCTTTGCAAGCTGTGCTCCGGGCCCATTTGGTGTAAGGGGATGATATGTCAGTAAAAGTTGACCGTTAACATCATTATAATATACAATGTCAATACTATATTCGCATGGTACCAATTCTCCGTCAAACACCAATTCCCCATGTCTGCCGGAATCACCACGCCATCCTTCACCATTGATCTTTGCCCAATATTCCTCACTGATACCGTAAGCTGCATAATTATCTGCCGTCAATATAACTTTCTTGTCTTCATATATCTCCATCTCGCTGATGGATCTTACTAAATCCCGATATTCGTTTTTAAAATCAACGCTTAAAGGTGCCTTATCCACTGTAAAATAAAATCCTTCAGGATTTCCCGCTGCCTTATAAACAAAGCTTTCCTCATTATAGACCCCTTTATATCCCCTTATTTCTTCGTCTCCATCTAAATCATAAGGAATATAATAGCTTCCCACCCATCCGGCCTTGCCTGTTTTAAACCTCTTTATAACTGTATTTGAATAGTCGCCGAAAATATTTTCCACACCGTGGCTACAGTCTCCCGGTTCGTTGCACACAACAGGGCAATAGGGTTTGGCGCCGCTGAACTCTTTAGCTTCATACAGATTTCCCCGCTCGAACTTACCTGACATACGGGTTCCGTCATCATTAAGCAAGCCACCATCGTCATATTTCGGCAGTTCATACAGCTCCATTTTCCTCCATAGTTCCTTGCCATCATTTATGACGGCGGCAAAGTCCAGGTCCTCGGCAGCTGTTATTGTTCCGCTGCCATCCATCATGTATTTTGTAAATTTGATGGAGTCTCCATAGGTGTAGCTTTCTGCATAATCCCAATAATATGAACCGCTGACTCCCTGTCCGTACACATAGAAAACACCATTTCCATTCGCATCTTTGTCTATGCTGTTTGATTTAAAAACCCTGTTTCCGTTATAATCGGCACTTACTTTATATACTCCCGGTACAGTTGAAATATCAACCCTTGCTATACCTTGGCTGTCAATTGTGGCAGCATATTGTTTAGAATATCCTTCCGCCTCCAATTTAAATACCACAGTACCGCTTGGTATGGTCTTGGTTCCCATTCCGGAAAGCTTTACTGAAAGGGTTCCGTTATTTAAGTTTCGTACAGCCTTTAACCCCTCCATCAGTGCTGTTCTTTTAGAGTAAGTCACATTCAAAACAGGGGAATAAGAGGATACTATGGTTGTATTTTGTCTGCTTGTGACCTTGCAGCGATATAAACCCTCATCATTAAGCCCTGCGTCCGTAAATCGTATTGATGTTGTGTTAAGTGTCGCTAAATCTAACCACTTTTTTGCCTCAGAATCATATTTTTGCCATTGGAAATACAAGGTTGAACCGGATAATTTATCTGCATTAGCTATGGTTACAGAGCTTGTATGTTCTGTATCGGGGTAAATAGTAAGCTCTTCTGTGCTGATTCGCACATCCGGTATAATCCCCTCCGGTTTGGTGTATGCAGTTAATGTTTCGCTTTCAATTGAAAGTGAAGGTTCGGAATTGCCCACTGTCTGAATCCTGTAAAGGTATTCTGTATCCGCTGTCAGACCGGTATCAATATAGCGATAGGTCCTGGTATTTCCATCTGTATCTATTACATAATCCATATCTCCGGCAGAAATATCAGCTACTTCATAAAATCCTGCAGAGCCTGCTCCGCGAAAATATCTATAAAGTGTAAAGCCTTTAGGATTTCCGCTGTATTGCCAAGACAAGGCCACATCCTCCTGACTTGTACCCTGGTCTAACTGAACAAAATTATCAGGCACTAATGGAGGCTGGGTTATATCAGATACTATATAGTTTATAACCGGGAATACCTGCTCCCCGTTTACATAAGGATAAGTGAAAAGCTTCCAATTAAAATCATATCCGTAAGCTTGAGCTGCGGCAGGAAGTGCGTAAAGTGTTCCGGAGTATGAACTGCCTGATGTGTTAATATTTACGCTGCCTGCTCCGTGGGCATAACCGGCTGTAAGACCAACCATAAGACCACCGCCCCCTGCACCGATTTTAGTTGAAATGTCCAACTCATAATTAAAGCTGTTTTCTGTTGATGAGGACATGGCAATTTCCTTTGTTTGAGAAGAGGCACCGTATCCTATTTTAGCAGGATCTCCTTGAGAAACTATTGTGGGAAGTCCATCAATTCCCGTACTTCCATAACCTTGAGTAGAACTTGGATAAGTTGAAGGTATACCTACAATGTGCTTCAATACAGTTCCGGAAATTTTAGGCAGCTCTTCATAATCTGCTGCTATACGCTCATATGCCTCCAAAGGAAGATTCCTCACTGATGCCTCATGGGGTATATTAACGGTCATACTTTGAGTTTCCATCCTTAAGAAATTTCCGTCTGTATCATTCACGGGATATGTTTGTCGGTAAACATATGTTTCAACGGGCATGGAAAAAAATACAACTGTATCCTGACCTGACAGGGTTTGATATTCTACTGATTGTTCAACAGTAGAGGTATTTAAGGTTTCCCAGGTCATGTGGTTATTGATCTCTAATTCTGCCTCATATCTAAAGAGTTCAACCCCAAATATTGAAACTGATTTTTCATAGCTTGTATAAAGTCCCACAGAAAGTGTGTTTGAATAGCTGCTTCCGCTTCCGCTTCCTTTTGTTGTTCCGTAAGTGGTTCCGGATGGCTCTATATCGCCCCCTGTTTCATCATTGAACAAATCTTTAAAATAAGGCGGTGATGCAAGTACTGCAAGAATTTTAGGATCTATATAGGTGTAGTAATGCTCTCCCGTATACTGTATGGAGGATGAATCATTATCTGTATCCGGAAGGCAGAATCCGCTTCCCTTAACTTCATTCTCCCATACCTTAAGCCCGCTGTCTGCACCGTAAATGGCTTTTATATAGGTTTTTTCCGTACTTGGATTTAATAGTTTTGCAATTATTTCATTATAATATTGAATAAAGTTCTTGCCTGCAGCTGCAGCCGGTTGACTTATGTCGCTAGTCATGGTAATCAGCGTATCCTTTCCGTTGCCGCTTAATTGGGCAGCACGGGCTCCCCACTCCGCATAAGCATTACCTGCGGTTCTCAGCTTATCGTCCATTAATGAGGTTATTTCCATACCATTATCTCCTAACTCTATGAGTATGGAGTCTATATATATGTCAACGGGCTCCGATATTCCGTTAAAATGACCGATTGCAATATTTGCCGGTGCCGACGGAAGGCTGTAAAAATTTGTTTTATTGTTGGGAACATTAGTGTTTACATAGTTTCCTCCATTGTCCTTTTCAAAGATGTTAAATTTCTTAGCTTGGCTTACGGAAAATGAAGACCCGTTCCAATGATAAACTGCCACATAGCGCTCATTTGGGTTGAAGTTGGCAGATGCCAGGCTGCCTCCCACCACAAGTTCCTTTTCTCCATCTCCGTCTATGTCTCCTGCGGCAAAGGAAGCGCGAACAATGGATGTTCCGTTATAGCTTAAAGGGATAGCCTGCATACGCGAACCGAAACGGCCTGCTTTTTCACCAAATAGCATCACTGCTTTACAAGGAGCTGAATCCATTGCACTTCCCGTATAACCGTAGGAAACAGCAAGGTCATCTATACCGTCCATGTCAAAATCTGCAGATACTAAAGATACCATATTAGGAACAAGCGTATCACCTGCGGCAGTTGGCACTGCTCCTGCTACTGCCTTGCTCGCGCTATATTTATCCAACTGATATATCATGGTCCTGTCTAATAAGGTGTAGCCATATTCCTTCCAATCATAGGCAGTCTTGTATATTTCTATGCGGGGATTGTTCACACTTGGCACATACACTGCAATTTCATCTATACCGTCACCGTCAAAGTCTCCTGCTGCAATCTTTAAATAAGCGGATGCCAGGTATTCATTTTTAAATTGGTTGAGGCCGGATTTATCTTCATTGTTACCGAAAAGATTCCATTCGCTGATCAATACTTTGTGGGTTGCGGTATGGTTACCGTCATCATCATGCACAGGGTCAATAAGACCTATGCAAAATGTGCTCATTGGTTCGCTTCCCGGATTGGTATATTTATATGATACATAGGCAACGCTGTCTTTTCGCCCTCCGTTGCTTTTAGTCATATCCAAATTAGCCTCTGTCATGGCAAGGGCATTTGCTCCAAGAACCTCTTTCGCGTTTGAGCCGGATAAAACATAATTGATGCCCTCATCCGCATCGCCTGCGGTTACCGGTTCTTTGCCAAAAAAACTGTCAATACTGCCCCCGACAGCCCAATTATCTCCATAAAGCCTTGAGTAATTATTGCTGTCATTTGACCTTCCCACAATAAAGAACTCATCAACCACTGCTATGGGTGTGGTTTCCCTGCCAAAGGGGTTTTCTGCAGTATTTGGATTGTAACCCAAAGGTGCTTTGGAAATATCGATTCCAAGAGCATCTAAGGCTGTCATATCATTGATGCCCGATGACACTGCAGCTTCAGCATCAATTTTTAATCCGGGCATCATCGATAAGATCATGCTGAGCATTAATATAAAACTTATAGTCCGCTTAAATCTAAGTCTCAATTTTTTCCCTCCTTTAATATGACTCTCCAAGAGTCATTTTCATAATTTCGTTGTATGACAGCTCTGCAACAATCACACCATCCTTGTGCCAATGGATAAAGCCGCCGTCCGTGTCTGCCGTGCTCCAAACTTCCTGATTTTTCAAAATTCCGAAACGAAACCCTTGAAAGTTTGGTTTCATATCAAGCAGCATTGCATTTCCGGTGTCGAAAATAACGCACAGGACGCCATTTTCCATGGCTTTTGCTTCCCTGATGCCTCCTCCCTTCATATAAGACCTCCTATTATAACCTTTTTCATTATAAAATTTTTCCCCAAACAAACACCCCTTTTTCCCTTTTATCATTAAACTTCACATACAATAAATGCCATGGTACACTTATAAGTGTACCATGGCATTTATAATTTGTAGTGTGACTAAATGTCACTGTTTTTTATTTTTCAGATAATTTTCCAGTACAATTCGCTTATTTTTAATATTGCCTGTAATATTAAGCTTGTCGTATATTCGGGATAGTTGGTTTCTTACTGTTCCCGGGGCTATGTTTAATTCAGTTGCAATTTCTGTGTTGGTTTTACGCTGCAGAGCTAATTTTGCTATTGTTAATTCCCGGTCTGTAAGCCCGTAAGTACCATGTTCTTGGAAACCCTCCCAAAGAATCCTTTGCTTTCCTTCGCGAAATTGCCGGGATAAGCATAAGATCTTTTCAATATATTCACCATGAATTTCTTTTTCCTGCAATTCAAGCAGAAGGAAATTTATATAGTTTTCATTTTCAGCAAAGGGCATAATTATCCCGTCGGGAAAAGCCATATTGAGAGCCCTTTGCAATTGCTCAAGTGCTTCAATATGCTTTCCTATATTTTCATAAGCTATGGAAAGCTGAATGTGCAAATTAATTTTACACATAAGATTATTATAAATTCCAAATACTCTTTGGTAATCTTCTGAAGTTGATATAATGTTTGTCCACTTTCCTCTTGATAAAAGAACCTGGTTGTAAAAGGTATAAAGCATTGGCATGGCCGGAAACATTACCAGGGTTTGATTTAATCGCCCTTCCAATATCCATTCGGCCGCCTTTTCAGGATGCTCTAAGAGAGAATATATATAAGCCAAGCACATATCGAGTGTATTGAGCAAGGTATATTGCCGCTCCTTGTGCAACCATTCCCTGCAATTATTTATTCGTTTTACTAAGACCTCGTATTCTCCCCTCAATAGTTCTATACGCATAAAAAGAAATTCTGAGCAAAGCATTACACTGAATTGATTTTTCCTTTTTGCAGCTGACATAGCCATTTGGTTTGAAATATCCGCATCATTTATATTTCCCCTCTCGTAATAAAGTTCCGCGGCAAACTGATGCTCCGCGCCGTTTCCGTGGCCATTTGTTACCTGATAGTAATAGGGCATGCATTCTTTCATCTCATTGTTTTCAGCGTCTGCACCACCTACAGTTTTATGGTACATCATAAAAATCGATGGGGCGGAAAAGGTCCAGGCCCCCTTGGGGTCAACGCTGTAGGTTATTCGGTTCAGCAAGTTGCATGCTCTCATATGATATGCACTCATTGCCGATATATCATTGTAGGAAAGAAAACTTTCGGCTATTTCAGCATCCCCCAACAGATTGTTGCGCTCCTGGGGAGATATATCCATGTTTTGCTCCAAGGATTCCAGCAGGAGGCCCTTCATTCGTTTTAGCTCCGGTATGTTGTGGAAGGAAAACATCTTTACCATACAGCTTGTTATGGCAGAGGGATATTTCATGAGATATTCTTTGGGACAAGTATCAATCCATCTGAAAAAGTCCTTGCTATGCTCCGTATTAAGACTTTTGGCTTTATCCTTGGTCAGAGTTCTGAGCAAGCCGTCCCAGTCACAAGCACTGTCAAATGCATAGTAAGCATGTACATAATCTTCCTGCTCACAGTACCAGCTGCCAAGCTTAGAGTATACATTTTTACGGAAGGCTTCATGTTTTTTTGCAAATTGCTGCCTTGCGCATATTTGCAGCATATGGTGATATCTGTATACCCCTGATTCGTTTTTTGTAATGAAAGCATTTTTTTTCGTCAGCCTGTCAAGAAGCCCGGAAGCATCTGCCTCCCCCCACAGGTATTCAGCCTCTTTTGCCGTAAATTCTTCGGTTATACCAACTGTAACAAGAAACTCCTGCTCCCTCTCTGTCAAAGGTTCTAAGAGCACTTGATAAATCAGGGTGAAAATATCTTCTGAATTTGAAAGCCAGCTGCCATGAGCGGCATAAGCTTTAAAATTTAAATATATCATGGAAATCCAGCCTTCGCACATATCTGAAAGAGCCTTTAAATTATTGTCATCTGCATTAAGCCGGCAATTCTTGGCGTAGGTTTGAAGTTCCTGATAAGTTAACTTTAAATCATCTGCACCTATCTCACACAAGGAGCTGCCAAGCTCCATTCTTTCCTCTTCCCTGAAAATCTGATTTCGGGACAGAATAATCATATGCTTTGATTCAGGTAGATTCTTGGCAAGATATAACATGAGCTTTCCATAGGGTCTATGGGGCATCATATGAAGGTCATCTAATACATAGTAAATCTCTTCAGTATTATTTGAAAATTCTTTTCTGATAAATTCCGCAAGCATGGCAATAGAGCGCTGGTCCTCAGCATAACCCAAGGCTTTCATTTGCTCTGTCAAAAGGGGAAAATCCTTCAAGGTAGCGCATAAATTATTCAAAAAATCTGTTGGTGAGTCTGTCAGAACCATTTGCCTCAAAACAAGGGCCTTGCTTTCCTCTTTATGCACCTGTTTTATCCACCAGTTCAAGGCGGTTGTTTTTCCGAAACCCATGGGTGCGATAATGGTTGTAATAGTATGATTGCTTATTTCATTTAGTCGCCTTTTAAGCCGTTTGCTTATATAGATATCATTTAGATGGGGATAATTCATCTTGTCTGTAAAGTACGGTGAATTCAACCATACATTCCTTTCATCAGTCTACATTAATTATTTAATTTATTTTATCATTTTTTGATGCTTATGTCAAAAATTACTCCTATCTCATCTAAAAATAATATTTGCTTTGTGTAACTAAGTCACATATCTTTTAAAGTTTTTTTTGTATACTGGCAAGGTCAATATTTGAATTGTTAAAATATAGCCAAGCAATTTTATTCTTATTTAGGGCATATAAAGGTTTTATAGCAATAAAAACGGAAGCTTTAAATGCTGCAAAAAAGGAATTAATTGCATATTAAATGAGGGAGGAACAATGAGAAGAAAACACTATATTATCGCTGTCTTGGTTTTGGCCTTGATCTTTATTGCAGCCGGCTGCAGCAATCAAGCATCTGCTGCTGCTGACAAAGAGATAACCTTAGAACAAGTAAATGCCTTTTTAAATGAAAGCGGCGGCCTTGGTTCTAACGGAATCGCAAATGTTGTAGCTGTAGTTCCGCATGCACATATAGACGGGCCAAAAAATGAAACACCATTCTATGCTTTTGTTAATTTTAAGTATAGAGCAAGAGATTATATTAAATACCAAGTTACATATCTTTCATGCACTTGCAGAGAAGCTTCGGTTAATATGTGGCAAACAATGTATGTAGAGCTGACTTTACCGTCCAGCAAGAACCCCGATGATGTAAAAGTAAAATTTATATCATTTGACAAGGATTCTTCAGACCACTATACAGGAGGTCACTGGGGAGATTCTGACCCAATGCCTTTCGGACAGACATATGAGCTTTATAAAACTGAATATATACCTTATTTCCAACAAAAAGATTCGAAATATCTTCACTCTTTAAACACGATCTCTGATATTAAGGTAGAAGAGTATCAGGCAGGAGAGGGAAGAGGAGAATACACTATTGATGCTTTATCAGGGGCTTCGGTTTCCGCCAACAACATAATAAGAATACTTCATTCTATTATGGACTATCATATAACAGACGAATTCTTTAAATAGCTATAGGAGGCTAAAATGTTAAAATTTAAAAAATTATTTTCAATAGTATTAATACTTGCAATTGTATTGACAGGATGTGCTCAACCGGCTGCTCCTGCACCGGCACCGGCTCCGGCTCCCGTAGAAGAAAAAGCAGTTCTTCCCGCTTCGCAAAAAACCGCTGGAGATTTCACGTATGAGAATTCAGGTATCAATCATGAAAACTTCTTGGAATATATGGATGTTGAAGATGCTGTTTATATTGACTTAAGAAACTTTGAGGATTATTCCAAAAAGCACTTTAAGAATTTTGAAGTAATTCCTTTCTTTGCATACATTTATAATGAAAATGCAGGCTCAGAGGGCTTGCCGCAGCTATATAAAGGGACTCCCGATGCACCGGAAGCTGTATATGATTCTTCTGAAGCAATATTGAATGCTCTTTTCCCAAAGGATAAAACTCTTTTAATTATGTGCCAATCAGGCGGCAGAGTTGCTATGCTTATGAAAATATTAGCAGCTAAGGGCTATGATATGAGTAAAGTATATAATATAGGCGGTATGGCTCAATATACTGCAGATCAATACAGAAGCTTCTTAACTGATACTGAAGAATTAAATGTTGAAGCTAAATATATAATCAATGCACAATAATTAAGAATATATTTAAAAACCATGAGTCAAATTGTTCTCATGGTTTTTGTTTTTTGCCATTCAATAAATCTAACCGCCTGCTGCAATGGGAAAAAACGTAACCACATCCCCATCCTTAAGTATGGTCTTATATCCCTTATGCAGCAAAATACTTTCATTATTGACCGTTATAAGCATTCGTTTAGCTTCCTTGTATATTTCCTTGCCATAGGCAGCTTTGATTTGCTGCAACAGATCCCACACCTTGGCCGCCTTAAATTCTTCCTGGCGTTTTTTTATTTTAAGGTACAAATCCCCCCTATATTTTACTGTAATCATGGCAGCTCCTTTTTATTCACATCTTCAATATCAAGATGCTGCAAATGTTTTGTCTCAGGTATGCCCTCAGGGCTCCAGCCCCTGACTTTGTAATACTCCGGCAGCATTTTGTCTAAAGCTACCACCGTCTTCGGGTTGCTCTCATCCTGGGGCTCCTTTGTGAGGCGTGCCGGAAGGGAGTCTTCCTTGTATGTAAGTCCCTCTCTGATATTGTATAATCTTTCAAGATTATACCCTCGCTCCCCTATAAGGATAAGGTCTCCTGTATATATTTTAAGGCCGGTAGCCAAACGCAGGGCCTCTGCGTGGGGCAGCAGGATAAGCGAATTAAACTTAAGAAACCTAGCTCCCTTTAGCATGAGGCGCACTGCCCATCCCAAATGGGGCATGAGCTTTGCCGTAGTTTTTGTAATCCAATGATTGGGTCCCAAACGAAAGAAAATTTCAGGTATCATGGTCTGGGCAGAAAACAGGCAAAAGCCCGCTGCCGATACCGCCTCAAGGACATCCTGCATAAATACGGTAAATTCTGCCTTGCCTTTTGTTGTCTGTGCATCCATATTAAGTACACCTACTGATTCAAGCAATGCCAAATAGCCGCCGTTTAAATGACAGCCTCCCCTGTTGCTTGTAGCGTAACCAAGGCCCATCCCCACTGAGCGTCTTGGCTCATAGCTGGCTAATTCCAACCCCTTGCTGTGTATGGCGTATTCTTTTCCGCCGTATTTCTCGCTGAGCCATTTGCTGCCATTGGCTAATTCGCTGTAAATTCCCTGACGTTTAGCAATTTTATGCAGGATGTCCGGTATATTGTCTGCCTTGCCAAACTCCAGGCCAAAATCTGCTTTGCCCTTTTCTTTTAACTCCATTGCAAAGGCAAGAGTAGAGGCAAGGGATATGGTATCCATGCCCAGCAAATCGCATATATAATTTAGCTTCAGCACCTGTTCCAGGTCTGAAGACAGAATGTTGGGACCAAAAAAACCGAGGGTCTCAAATTCCGGTCCCTTTACTTCCTTGCCTTCCAACTCTACCCGGCGCTCACATCGGATTGGGCAGCTTACGCAGTTGCCGTTGCGGACAAGTTTTGTTTCAGCCAAAGTTTCTCCGCTGACAGCATCTGCTTTGTCGTAGTGTCCGTATTTGAAATTTTTTGTAGGCAGGGCATATGTTGCATTAGCTTTGTTTACAAGCCCTGCGCTGCCGTAGCGGGGCAGGGCTGATCCTGTCATGGGGTGTTTGCGTATAAACTTTATCCACTTGAGAGTAAATTGTTTAAGGGCCTCTTTGTCATGGACTTCCGGCTTCTTTGTACCATAGGCGACAAGAGCCTTAATATTTTTGCTTCCCAAGACCGCACCGCAACCGCAGCGACCTGCCATACGCTCCCCTGATGCCGCCGAGGCGTAAAGGACAAGATTTTCACCTGCAGGACCTATTACCAATTTCCCGTAATGTTTGGGGAGCTTCTCCTGAGTTTTCTCCATATCCAGTCCCCAAAGTTCCTTTGCGCATGTCAGCCTTATTTCACCGTCTATTACTTCTATCACTGATGGTTCATCTGCTTTGCCTGTGATGATAAGACCGTCAAATCCGGCACGTTTAAGCATCATGCCAAATGTCCCTCCGCAGTTGGAGGAAGCTATGCCTCCGGTCAGCACATTTTTAAAAGTCAGATTAAATCTGCTGCTTGACGGGGCTCCGGTACCGTTCATGGGGCCTGTATTGATAATCATCACTGCCTCAGGACTGAGGGGATTTAAGCCCGGCAGGGTGTAATCCAATATTAATCGTGCCGCAAGAGCCTTGCCACCGATATATTTACGGAAATACTCATCAGATATATTCAATTTTTCTGTCAGTCCGCTATTCAGGTCTATGCGGGCATATATTGGGTTAAGCATCACAGGGTATCATCCTCCTCTTCCGTAATCATGACAATGGCGTCAATGGGGCAATTTTCTGCACAGATGCCGCAGCCGGTGCACTTTTTCACTTGAAAAAGCTCGGCGGATACTAAAATATCTCCCTTTTCTTTAGGCAGCTCTATTCTTAAAGCCTCAGGGCTGCAAAGAGTGACACAAATTCCGCAGGCACTGCAAATATCTTTATTAATCCTTGGTTTTGGCCAGCTCTTTCGTGCCAATTTCTTCAGTGTTACTCCCCGGTCGTCCACAATAGCGGCACTGGGGCAAACACGGCCGCATACGCCGCAGGAGACACAACGCTTTTCATTTATAAGGTGCATCTGACCCTTTGTGCCGGAAATTGCATAGACCGGGCAAAAATGAGTGCAGGCCGTGCAGCCTGTACATTTAGATGTAATATGCATCATAGTCCATATTCCGCCCTTTCGATAAGTTCCATTTGCAGGTCGTGATTAAGTGTTACGAAATATGCGTTGTAACCTGAAATTCGAACCAATAAATCTCTGTATTCATCCGGATTCTTCATGGCTGCTTTCATTGTATCGCTTGATACAACATTAAACTGCATCTGCATACCGCCTAAATCGCAATAGGACTTGGCATATGCATACAAATTGCCTACAACCTGCTCATGGCTATCTCTTGAAGATGGCACAACCTTCACATTGAAGGCAATATTATTGTTTATATTGGCGGGGTCAAGTTTTGCAACATCTTTTATGTTATCCAGTAAACTGTGTGAAGCATAGGCCTGGGGCGTAAGTCCCGGCGTAAAGGGTTTGCCGGCAAGACGCCCTGAAGGCAAGGCCCCTGTCAAGGTTCCAAAAGCCACATGATTGGACATTGACCAGAAGCCCACTGTATAGTGACCTCCCCGGAAATTTTTCTTGGCATAAAAATAATCATGTACAAATTTCGCAACCTTATTTGCCATATCCACTGCCTCCTGGCTGTCGGAGCCGAATAGTGGAACAGAGTTGGTCATTTTGCTCCGCAGCACTTCATAACCCTTGTAGTCAGCCTTTACGGCATCGCAAATTTCTCTAAGGCTGTAACTTTTATCTTCATAAACAAACTTTTTAATTACCAGCAAGGAGTCCGTAATATCTGCTAATCCAATTGCTGCAATACCGGAAGAATTGTACATGGCTCCGCCTTTTGTAACGTCTCTTCCGCTTTTAATGCAGTTTTCCACCATTGCAGAAATCATTGGTGTAGGTCTTAGCAGGCTGTGGGCTTCTCCTAACTTGTTGTTGTATTCGCAGGAAAGGTCGGCAATAAAGCCGAGCTGTCTGCAAAAAGCATCAAAGAATTCATCAAAGGTATGGAAATCCTCAGGCTCTCCTGTTTTTGGCCCCAGGTGCCATCGCATCAGGGGATGATATCCGTTATAAAGAACCATTTCAAGTGCTGCTACCATATTGAACATCATGCAATTTGTATGACCTATATGTTTGCCCGATAGAGTAGGCTCCACACATCCGGTGGCTGACCAATCCCGTAAATGGTCTGCAGGATAATTAAATTCGCTTAGGGATTCCATGACCCTTTCATCATTATGGATGGATGGAGTACCAGCAGTGTTTACATTAACTTCGCAAAGTCTTTTTAAGTATGCCTTGCTGTTTTTGCTCTTGTTGTAGCGGGCATTTACATTTGGGTCCCTTATAGCTAATATTTCGGTTGCCTTCAGGAATATATATGTCATATCATTTACGGCGTCCTCCCCTTCAGCTGTTACTCCGCCCAAGGTGATTGCCTGGTCGGAAGAACTTCCTCCAAAGAGGTAATTCCCTATATCAGGGATGGTTGGCAGGTGATCTGTGCAACGCATATAGAAAGACCCCACCATTTCAAGGGCATGTTTTATATACTCATCTTTATCTTCTTGAGAATTCAGTTTTTCCATATCTGCCTCAAAATAAGGCTGAAGCCACTGGTCCATCCTGCCTAAGGAAAATCCGGCATTTGTATTCTCCATATGTACTGCCACCCAGTGTATCCATATGGCATTGATGGCCTCATCCAATGTTTGGCAGGGGTGTTCCGGCACTCTTTTGCATATATGGGCTAAATTTATTAATTCTTCCTTGCGTTTTGTATCTTTTTCTTCCTGAGCTTCTTTCTCTGCCTGAAGGGAAAGGTTCTTGGCATATGCGACAATTCCCTCATAGCATAAAATCATTGCCTTCAGCGTATCCTTTTTCTGCCGGCTTGCAGATGGGTCTGCAGCAAGCTCTGACTGTATTTCTTCTATAATTCCTTTGGCTCCTAAACGCAAAAGCTTCGGATAATCCAAAATAGTATGGGAAAGAGCCACTGTTTTCCAAAGGAAATACACGGCAAACCTTTCGTCAAGTTCCTGATAAAGAGGATGGTTATATTTAGTTCTTACCCATTCCCGCAAATTTCTGTTGAAGTAATAGGGAAATATGCTGTTTGTCAATTCCCAGGCTTCATCCGGGTCAATGGTATAGGGATTGAGGGGTCTGTCCTGCATTGTGAATATTTCCCCCCACAGCATGGGACCTGCCCCGTCAGGATAGATAATTACACCGATTTCTTTTAGGGTGGAAGTTCCGGCAATCAGGTCATCCTTGCGAATGATGGGCTTTTTGTGCTCCATCAGATATTTAAATGCATTAGCCTGCCTTAGTTCGGCTGCCCAAGGCTTTCCTTCTTCATCATATTCAAATCCATGGGTACGAAACCAGGCTGTCAACAGTGCAGGTCTCTCTATGCAAACGGCAGGTTTTTGTGTGTAGTGAATGTTCAAAAATTGCTTAAGTCTCGGAAAATCATCCAGGGAATATTCAGATAAATTCTGGTCTTTGAGGTATTTTACACCCGGGTCTCTTTCTTCAGCTTTCAAATATTCCTTGCTTTTATGCTTGATATTATTTGTGCTGTCGCCTATTGAGGGCAGTTTCATGCTTTGGCGCTGCTCTTTCAGCTGTTTGATTTGCTTATTTTTTAATATAGCAGACATCAAAAAATTAAAATATGAAATATAGACATAATTCCCTTTAATAATAAGCTTGCTTTTTAAAATAAGATTATTTAATTCATTGGGCGGCAATGTTGCCATGGACATCAATGCAGATTCATTCTCCAATATCATTTGTGCCGTAGTATTTTCCGCACCCTTTCTGACTGAAGCTTTCCCGTCTTTAAATTCGATGGTTGCACCCACAGAGTCATTTTCGGTTTTCAAACCAATGGAAAAATTGTTCCAACCATCCTTGGAACGTAAATATTTGCGGTATTTTTCAAAATTGTTGAAGCAAAATGCCATTACACCAAGGGCTGCTTGAACACCCGCACCTGCCACTTTCGTGTTGTTGCTTGCTTTTTTAAGATACATAATATCCCTCCTCAAAAATAAACATTATTTTTCATAAAATCATTTTACGCCTATTCCCAATTCAAGGAATATGCTCATGCAAGCTGATAGTTTTTCTTTGCTCTGCCATTTTTGCTCCTTGAACAGGTCGGCAGAATTTTCGATTCCAAGTTTTTCGTTCTTTTCTGTCCATGTAGGATTATAGGGAAGCAATTGAACAGTTTTTATATTTAAATTTTTCAAAAACTCAGCGATGGCTGCAAGATTTTCTTCTGTGTCGGTAATACCGGGTATTAAAGGAATGCGGGGAATGATTGTGAATAAGCCGTCTTTTGACAGGGCATTAAGTTTTGTAAAGTTTTTAAGAATTGTTTTGTTGCCTCTTCCGCAATATTTTTTATGTAAATCATAATCGAATATTTTTATGTCAAAATATATGATATCTATAAAGGGCAACATATTTTTTGTAAATCTATCAAACTTAAAATGACCGCAGGTCTCTATCAATGTATGTATTCCATGATTTTTAAGTTGCTTCAGCAAGTCCCCCGAAAATTCAGGAAACATTGTTATTTCACCGCCGGACAGGGTTACTCCTCCGCCTGATACATCATAAAATGTTTTATCTCTTAAAATTTTGTTTACGATTTCCTCAACAGTCATCTTTTTCCCGATTCTTGTTAAAGCTTTAGCCGGACATACTTCAACACATTCAAAGCATAAGCAGCACTTTTTGCGATTGATGTAATGCTTATTCTCTTTGTTCAGTGCTTTATGCTTGCAAATTTTAAGGCAGGTGCCGCACCCTATACAGTCCCTTGCTGAAAACGATATCTCGGCAGCCATGGTTTTGCTTTCCGGATTATGGCACCAAAGGCATGACAAGGGACATCCCTTAACAAAAATAACAGAACGGATGCCCGGTCCGTCATCGAGTGAATTATTTTTAATTTCAAGAATAAAAGGTTGTTTCATTTTACACTTCCCCTTTAATTCAGATTTTTGACAAAAAATACAGAACTTTGAAACTGTTAAGAAGAGCCAGCCGGTCCTGTAATAAATTCATTAGAATAACATGTGTTATTCTAACATATGTTGTCAAATATGTCAATATGGACTTTGTCTCCTTGGATGGACTTTGTCTCTTTATCTCTTTGGGTGGCACCACTATGGCGCCAGCTATAGCTGCTTTAGTTGTGATACAATTATATCAACATATTGGTCAATTATTTCATGATCTGTCCTATTTGCTTTGGGGTGGATTAAATAATCCGCAATTTGACTGTTAATAAGGGATATAAAACCATGCATGGAACACATGAGCTGTATAATAATCATGGATGTATCCGAGGCTTGTTCGCTTATTAAACCTGATTCTTTAATGGCTTTTATGCCGAAATCTCTTACCTTTATGGCTGAATTCAGTTCCAAGGTTGCAGTTTGTTCCGTGGAGGTACCTACATAATCGTAGTATTTGGGGACATTAAGAACAAACATAACATTATAGAAATTAGGATTGTCTATTCCAAACTTCATATATTGACGACATATATTTTTAAGTTTCTCCTCAGCATTTTCGCCTTCATTATATGCATCCTTCAAAATTTGATAAAGATTTTCAAAGCCTTGCATAACAACTGACAGATAAATTTCATCTTTGTTTTCGTAATAGCCGTATAAAGGTGTGGCGGTCATATTCAGCTTTTTTGCCAATTTTCGCATGGTAAAATTGTTGTAACCATCTTCATTTATCAGTTCCAATGCTTTATTTAAAATATTTTGCTTAACTTCTGATATTTCTTCGGGTGTTCTCGCTTTCTTGGGCACTTATATATTCTCCTTTTTTACAACTTGCAAATATTTTATAAATCTTCATTTGTAAGTATATCATATAAAATAATCGGATAGTAGTAAA
>CAZTXR010000012.1:0-18224 GCA_964617605.1 uncultured Clostridia bacterium
TCAGATTGACAGATGCAGTTCTTTTTAGCAAGGGTACAAGGTATGATATTGATTTCAAAAGGTAAGAGGTTGGAGGTATGCGAGATGAAAATAAAATATTTATTTAGTGGAATAAATGCAGAAGAAGGATTCAGCAAGGAAATAGTACCATTTTTGCAGTCTGATATTAAAGGTGAGGGATTATGGAAAACAATGTTAATCTATATTATGTAAATAATAATAAGGATATAGAACGCTTCTGGAAAAAAAGAAATGAGTATATGCTAAAAGACATAATACCTCATTGTGACTTAGGGGACGAACTTACTTCTGAGGATGTAGAATGGTTTTTCTCGAAAGAATACAAGGACCATATAATGAAACTTTATAAAAGGAATAAAGATCCTCTTTATATTGTATTCATTAAAAAGGATAAGGTAAGTATTGGATTTATTACATATATAATTTATAATCGTGAAGACGGAAAATGCTTTGTTTTGGATTATTGTATTTACCAACAATACAGAAACTCTGGCATTGGGAAAATCGCATTTAACTTATTGGAGAAAGATTTTATTACTAAAGGAGCAACCTATATTCATTTAAATGTTTCTAACATAAATAATGAAAGATTTTGGGTTAGCAACGGATTTGCAAAAACAAATATCATGGATGAGCAAAATAATTATATATATAGAAAAGATTTGATGAACACAAGCGAATTACAAAAAACACTTGAAGAGAAATCAGAGATAAGAGAAATCCTCAGGCAGTTTCAGAGGGGTTATACAGAGCGAGACTTAGAAATAGTTGATGCTTTTGTTGAGGATCTTTTTACAGACGATATATGCGTTCTTGGTACCGGAACAGGTGAGCTGTTTTTAGGTCATGAGCAGGTAAAAACATTGATTAAGGATGACTGGAAATATTGGGGTGATGTTAAAATAGATTCGGAATATTTATATATCAATAGTGAAAATACAGTTGCTTGGTTTGCAACTACAGGTAATGTGAAATACACTTTTGAAAATACACAAGAGAATTACGACAGTTATCTCAATTTTATAAAAAATAAGACAGAAGATTCTGAAATTACACCAAAGCAAAAGATTACTTTTATTAATTGGGTATTGGCATTAGCATATCACCAACGTTTAGAGAAAAAAAGAGAATATTTATGGCCTCTAAGATTAAGCGGAGTTCTCATAAAAGATAAAGGGAAGTGGAAATTTGCAAATATTCATTTCTCAATTCCTGTGGCAAATTTCCCTGATGAACGTTTCGAAAATTCCAAAGAATATATTGAAAGTTATAATAATCAGAATGTAATAGTTGAAAAATACAAAAATAATCAGATTGCTACAGAGTTAAAAACACTTTTAAAAAGTTTTGAATCAGACATAGTTTGTCAAGAAAATATTTCTATTGAATTATTTAATAAATATTTTGCTATGGATAGTAATCCCTATATTATTGGAACAGAGAATCAATGGTGTATTGGAGCAGAACAAATAAGGGAATTTTTTGCTGAGTATAATGGCTATACACTTTCGTTAGATTTAGAGCATGCAATTGCTTCAAAACATAAGAATGTAATATGGGTTACTGCTTGGGGTAAATTGAAGCAAACCTTAACAGAGGAAGACCTTTACGAAAAGGTTTTAGGTGAACTTGAGAATTTGTTTCAAACAAGTGCTACATCTGAAGAAAAACTATTTGCTATACATAGGAGTATAGCCTATGGATTAAAGGAAAGTGCTGCAGGAGCGGACTTTACCTATCCGATTAGACTTACTGCAGTAATCTTGGAACAAATGGGAAAACAATATTTCCAACATATACATTTCTCATTTCCTTTTCAGTGGATACTTGAGGGTAAAATAGATAGGGAATGTCGGTAATAATAATGGTGAAGGATTTTGCTGTCGGATATAGACCTATGATATTAGAATTAATTAGTTAAATTCTATTTTTTTTAGGAGATGTATATGAATATAAGAACTATTATGATTTTCCCTGAATTTGAGAATATAGATATTATAAATAATATTCGTAAAAAATACGACCCTCTGGCAAATTTAGTATTGCCTCATATTACTTTGGTTTTTCCGTTTGATAGTGAGTTAACTAATGAGGAACTTAATTTACATTTAAAAGAGTGTTTAAGTGGCATACAACAATTTAAAATCGAATTAAAAGGATTTAGTAAGCAACAAAATGAATATGGTAATTATTTATTTTTAAATGTAGTTGAAGGTATGGATATAATCAGAAACATTCATGATAGGTTGTATAAATATAAACTAAGGCAATTTGATGCAGGTTATGATTATATTCCTCATATGACAGTCGGAAAAGTATCTTCTATGGAATTGCTTAATGAAGCATTTGATGATGTAAATACGTATAATGATAAATTTAGCACGGTGATAAAAAAAATATCAGTTGAAATGATTGGTGAACACGAAGAATCAATTATCGTGATAGAACATGAACTAAGTTGAAAAATTACAATATAACTTATTGTAATGCACTTCAGTAAAACATCGGCAAAAATTTGTCCGGTGTTAGGCACGGGATGGTTTAATATGTACAAAGAAGTATCTAATAAAAAGAAAATAATAATAACATGTATCTTAATATTTGCATGCATAGCCATGTATTCGATAGAAACTTATTTAAAACCTGCTTACATTTTGAAATCAGTATATAAAATATTATTATTTGCAGGTCTTCCGTTGGGTTATTGTTTAATAGATAAAAATTTTAGATTCAAGGAATATTTCATAATTAATGATAAAAAACAGATTTTTACTTCAGTGTTCTTGGGTCTTGGTGTATACTTTGGTATTTTAATAGTATATTTTATTATTAAAGGATTTATAGATTTAGCTAATATTACTAAGCAGCTTAATAATAATTTAAATATCAATAAAGATAATTTTATTTTTGTATCACTTTATATTTCGTTTGTTAATTCAATGCTTGAGGAGTTGTTTTTTAGAGCTTTCGGTTTTTTAACATTAAGTAAAAATTCATCAATAAAATATTCCCATTTTATAAGTGCACTAACTTTTTCAATTTATCATGTGTCAATATTAGCAAATTGGTTTAATGTGGTAATATATATAATTTTTATTTTGGGTTTATTTTTTACCGGGTTATTTTTCAATTGGTTAAATCTAAAGAACAATAACTTATATAATTCATGGATTGTACATATGAGTGCCAATCTTTCAATTAATACCATAGGCTTCATTATGTTTGGTATAATATAATTATTATAACAACAACAGAAAAGTCATATCGGAATAAATTTTATATAAATATATAAAAGGCTATACTGTCTGTAAATAATATTTAAGAAAAATTATTAACTGTAACTGGCAGCAATGAAGGTATGAGAAAGGCAAGAGACATATAGAATTAAAATCAGTTAAATAAAAAGGGGTTGTGTTATGACTGCAAAAATATTGTTAAAAAACGGAAATATTATTTTTGAAGACGGAAGATTTGAAAAAAATAAAAACATTCTTATTGACTGTGGCAAAATTAAAAAAATTGCTGATGAAATTTATGAAGGCAACTGCGAAACAATTGATTGCACAAATTTGTATATCACTCCCGGATTTGTAAATTTACATACACATTCTCCCATGAATATCATGAAGGGTATTGCAGAAGACTTTTTGCTTTAAACGGAAAGTTCATAACCGGCAATGCCGTTGACTTTGAAACAAGAGAAATCTGGAAAAAGTTGATGTACGGTCATAAGGCACTTAAGTTTAATACAGGTAAAATTGCAGAAGGTTATGATGCTGATTTGTTGATCTGGGATTTAAACATGGTTAATACATTTCCTCTTTACAATCCGCTTACCTCAATAATTTACAGTTCAAATTCAGACAATATAAAATATACTATGGTTGAAGGCCAGTTTTTAAAATTCAAGGGGAAATTAAAAATGGACACAGATACTGTTCTCAAAAAAGTTGAAGAAATCCAAAAGAAAATTCTTGAAAGAGGTAAAGGAAAAAGCAAGGTCAATTATTAAGGCCCCAGGACTAATGAAAAATGAAAATTGCAAAAAATAATATGGAGGGATTATGGATAAACAAACAATTGTAAAAATTGCACAAGATTATGTTAAAAGTTCAGAATTTAATTATCTTTCAAGGGATAAAGCAATAAGAGAAGAGCTTGTGGGTATGAAAATATTTGAAGAGCCTATATTTGCTTTTGGAGATGCAAAGGATTCAGGATTTAACTCATTGAAAAGTCCTACAGTCATCGGGGACCATTTTTTATTGCCTAATGAATGGCTGCATGGAGCAAATACTGTCATATCGTATTTTTTCCCATTTACAGATGAAATAATTAAGAGCAATATTAAGGACAAATACTGGCCTTCACATGAATGGCTTCACGGGCGTATTGAAGGACAGAATTTTTTAAATGAATTCAATAAATTTTTAAATAATAAGTTAATTGATGAAGGCTATGAAAGTATTGTCCCTTCATTAGATGAAAGATTTTTTTGCTCTTCTCATATGGATAATGAGCCTAATCACCACTTTACCAGCAATTGGTCTGAAAGGCATGTGGCATATGTATGCGGACTTGGCACTTTCGGATTATCAAAAGGCATAATTACCGAAAAAGGAATGGCAGGAAGACTTGGAAGCCTAATAACCGATTTGGAACTAAAAACAAGTGAAAAGAAATATAACGATATTTATGAATATTGTATTATGTGCGGGAAATGTATAGAGCAGTGTCCGGCTGAGGCAATATCATTAACTGACGGAAAAAATCACAGGAAATGTGCTGATTTCTTAATTTTAACTACAGAAAAATATAAGCCTCGATACGGGTGCGGGAAATGTCAGGTCGCTGTACCTTGTGAAAGAAGTATACCAAATATTAAGTGAGGTAAAACATGAATAATATAAAAATTAAAAGAGTATATGAAGAATATACAGAGGAAGACGGTTATAGAATATTAGTCGACAGACTGTGGCCAAGAGGAATTACAAAAGAAAAAGCTCATATTGACTACTGGGCTAAGATTATGTCTCCAAGCACTGAATTAAGGAAAACATTCAAGCACGATCTTGATACTTGGGAAGAATTCAGAATCAGATATCTGCTTGAATTAGACAACAATGAACATGGTAATGAATTTGTTTCGCTTATTAAAGAAAAGCTGCAATATGGCAGAGTAAGCTTCATATATGCAGCTAAAAACCAAGAACTTAATCACGCTATTATTTTAAAGGATTGGATTGAGGAAATAATAAGGGTTTAGTATAATAAAGTCATTTTGAATTAAATAATTTTATTTATGAAAACGTTGACAAAATTAAGCTATAGTGTTATAGTCAAATTATGTATAGAATGAGCATTCGCTCGATATAATTTACTATTATTTTAGGAGGTGTAAAAATGAATCTTCTATCGGAAAAAAATGATGAACAGGAAGTTAAAGAGAATCAGAACAAAAAAAAGGAAATAATTCGTGGTTTTAAATTTACATTATTCTCATTATCTGCCGGATTAATACAGATAGCAGTTTTTTCACTGCTTAATGAGTTGACAAACTGGCCCTATTGGGCATGTTATTTAACAGCATTAGTTTTATCTGTATTGTGGAACTTTACCTTAAACCGCAGGTATACTTTTCATTCATCAGCTAATGTGCCTGTTGCAATGATGAAAACATTGGGTTTCTACTTGGTATTTACCCCTCTTTCAACAATTTTAGGCAGCTATCTTGCAGACAGTCTTCTTTGGAATGAATACTTGGTTACAATTCTTATTATGATGAGTAATTTTGTACTTGAATTTTTATATCAAAGATTTTTTGTATTTAGAAAAACAATTGATACAAATGATTTAGCTAAAAAATAATACAGAATATTGCGCGAAATTATTAAATTAAATAAAAATGACATTGGAGGTCACCATGGATAATAAATATTCAATTTCAACATATCCAAATGCTAAGGAAATAAATAAACAGTTGGATGAATTGATTTCAAAGCCTATTTATTCCGTAAAGCCTGAAGTTTTAAAGGAATATGAGGATGAGTATTACGACAAGAAGTGCGTTAAATCAAAAGCTATGATTAATGAAGCTAAAGAATTAATTCCCGGCGGAGTGCAACATAATTTAGCATTTAATCATCCATTTCCCTTAGTATTTTCAAAGGCGGAAGGGGCTTATTTATATGATATTGATGGCAATAAATATTATGATTTTCTTCAAGCAGGAGGCCCGACAGTTTTAGGAAGCAATCCAATTGAAGTTCGAAGTAAAGTATTTGATTTGTTAAATGAGTGCGGGCCAAGCACAGGACTTTTTCATGAATATGAATATAAAATTGCAAAGAAAATTTCGGACAGTATGAAAACTATTGAAATGTTCAGGATGTTAAATTCAGGAACAGAGGCTTGTATGGCTGCCATAAGAATTGCACGTCTTGCTAGTGGCTATAAAAATATTATTAAAATGGGTGGAGCTTATCACGGCTGGAGCGACCAGCTTGCATACGGGATTCGTATTCCGGGATCTAAATGGACACAGGCCCATGGAGTTCCAAGATATATATTTAAGCATACACAGGAATTCTTCCCCAATGATTTAAATGATCTTGAAAGAAAGTTAAAACGCAACAAGCTGCATGGCGGGACTGCCGCAGTTATGATAGAGCCCTTAGGACCGGAAAGCGGTACAACTCCCGTCGATAAAGATTTTAACATGGGTGTAGAAAAACTTTGCCGTAAATATGGTGCCTTGTTTATATTTGACGAGGTTGTAACAGGCTTTAGAGTTGGAATGTCAGGAGCTCAAGGATATTTTGATGTAAGCCCTGATTTGACAATTTTCGGGAAAATTATTGCAGGCGGATATCCGGGAGCAGGAGGTGTTGGGGGTAAAAAAGAATATATGAAATATCTTTCCGCAGGGATTGCAGGTGGTTCTAAACAAAAAAAGGCACTTGTAGGTGGGACCTTAGCAGCTAATCCTCTAAGCTGTCTGGCAGGATATTATACATTGTGCGAAATAGAAAGAACAAATGCCATTCAAATTGCCGGTTTGATGGGAGATAGGCTTACATCAGGCTTACAAAAATTAATTAAAAAATACAACTTGCCCTTCGTAGCATTTAATCAAGGGTCTATCTGCCACTTGGAAACTGTAGGCACAACACATTTTTCTATTGATTGGTCAAAACCATGGACAATTTCCGATGTTATAAAGAAAACATCAATAAGGAAAACTGAGATGGAGCATATGGGGGCAGCCTACATGGCAGAAGGAATAGTAACATTGGCAGGCAGCAGATTATATACCAGCGCTGCCTATACGGAAGAGATGATTGATGATGTCTTAAATAGATTTGAAAGAGTATTTAATAATATTGCAGTAAGTGAATAATTCAGTCATTAAATATTTTCTGTTGAAGGAGTTTGTCATGGATGAAAAAGAAGCAAAAGAAAGGGTTGTAAGAGCAGGAATCAGATTAGTTAAATCAGGGCTTATTGCACGCACTTGGGGGAATGTAAGCTGCCGCATAGATGACAGTAATTTTGCGGTAACCCCCAGCGGCAGAGATTACCTGACACTTTCACCTGAGGAAATAGTAGCTGTATCTATTGCTGATTTAAGTTATAAAGGAAACATTAAGCCATCATCTGAAAAAAGGATACATGCTGAAATATATAAACATAATCCCAATATCAATTTTCTTATACACACCCATCAAAAAAATGCATCGGTTTTAAGTGCTATGGGGTTAAATTCAATAAGCTCTGACTATGACATACTTGGAGATAATATTATTTGTGCATCCTATGCGCTTCCGGGAACAAAACGACTTAGCCGCAATATAAGAGAAGCATTAAAGCATTCAAGGGGTAAGGCAATTATTATGAAAAACCATGGCGCTATTTGTTTTGGCAAGGATGATGAGGAGGCATTTCAAGTTGCATCTGTCCTTGAGGATGCTTGTTGGAAATTTATTTTAGATAAATATGAAAAAATCAGCTGCGAAAAAGATATTGGCCATAAAGAAATGGCTTTATTTGAAAGGTTGATAGGAATAGACAAGCCTGAAAATGATGCTGTTACATGCTGCAACAGTGAACGCACTGCTGAGGGGTTTATATTGCATAAGGAAGATAAGGGGCAGATAAGAGTTAAATTTAATGAAGTAAGTTCTTTGTTACCTGAAGATGCAAGGATACATAATGAAATATATTTAAGACATAAAGATATTAATTATATATTACATTCAATTTCTACAGATATTTTAACATTATCCGCTGTCAACAGAACCCTGTATCCAATGGTGGATGATTTTGCGCAAATAGTAGGAACAAGGGTGGAAACTGTTGCAAACAATCCTATTGATATATTAAATGCGTTAAAGAACAGCTCTGCGGTTATTATTATGCACAAAGGAGCCTTGTGTTGTGCAGCTTCGGAAGATGATGCATCTGCAATACAAATGATTTTGGAGAAAAATTGCAGAATTGAAATTTGTAAAGTATTATTTGAAAATGTAAAACCACTTAGTCCTATAGACAGCATTTTAATGAGATTTGTATACAAAAAGAAGTATTCAAAGCAGATGAACAAAAAAGATAATATGAAGGTGAGGTAGTATATGAGTGCTTGTGTAATTGCTTATGATGTAGGTACGACAGGAATAAAGACCTGTATTTATGAAATTTCTGACTCCATAAAATTAATTGCATCTGCCCTTGAAAATTATAATCTTTATATTGACAGCAATGGAGGCGCAGAACAGGACCCTGATGAATTGTGGAAGGCCATGTGCATCACAACTCATAAGGTACTTCAAAGCGGTATTCCCAAAGAAAAAATACAGGGGATATCCTTTTGCTCTCAGATGCAGGGGCTGGTTCTTGTGGATAAGGAAGGGAATGCAATAGGCCGCACAATGAGCTACATGGACCAAAGAGCCTTTCGTGAAGTAAAAGAGGGGATAGGAACCGGAATTAAAGTTTCCGGGATAAATATTTTTAAGCTTTTAAAATCAATAAAAATTACCGGAGCAGTCGCTGCCAGTGTAAAAGACCCTGTTTGGAAATATAATTGGGTGAAGCGCAACGAAAAGGACAGATTTAAGAAAGTTTATAAATGGCTTGATGTGAAAGAATATCTTATATTAAAATGTACGGACAAATTTGTTATGACAAAGGACAGTGCATTTAGCACCTTATTGTATGATGTAAGAGAGGGTAAAAATTGTTTCAGCAAGGAAATGTGCCAGATGTTAGGAGTTGATATCAATCATATGCCGGATATTGTGAAATCTTCAGAAACAGTTGGTCTGTTAACGAAAAATGCAGCACTTGAACTGAATTTAGATGAAGGGATTCCTGTCTTCGGAGGGGGAGGAGATGCTTCCTTGATAGGTGTTGGAGCCGGGGCTGCGGGAGTAGGAAATACACATATATATTCCGGTACATCAGCATGGGTATCAACAGTTGTAGACAAAAGAACAATTGACCTGACCTCAATGATTGCTTCAATAGTAGGTGCTGATGACAAGACCTACAACTATTTTGCTGAATTGGAAACCTCAGGTAAATGTCTTGAATGGGTAAAAGACCATTTGGCATTGGATGAAATTAATATTTATCTTGAAAAAGTAAGCGTCTCTGATTCGGATGAAGACAAACATGTGAACTTATATGATTTTATGATGGAAGAAATAAAGGATGTGCCGGCCGGCAGCAATGGAGTAATTTTTACACCATGGCTGCACGGGAATCGTTGCCCTTTTGAAGACCCGGATGCAAGAGGAATGTTTTTTAATATAAGTTTGGAAACAGGCAAAAGGGATATGATACATGCAGTTATTGAAGGGGTTTGTTATCATTTGAAGTGGCAGTTAGAAGCACAAAGAAAAAAGGTCACAACATCAGATACAATTCGTTTTGTGGGAGGCGGTGCATTGGCGCCCTTAACCTGCCAAACTCTTTCGGATATTTTAGAATGCAAAATTGAAACTGTGGAGAATCCACAAAATGCCGGTGCCTTAGGGGCTGTGGTAATTGCAGCGCTTGGCATGGGATTATTGAAAAGCATTGAAGATGCTAATGAGTTCATTAAGGTAAATGCAACCTATTATCCCAATCCTGCTAATAAAGAAGTTCATGACAGAAACTTTAAGGTATTTAAATTATTGTATAAAAACAATAAGAAATCATTTAAGCTGCTTAACCATATGGAATGACCAGAGGCAGCAATTAAATGATGAAAAAATCGTATTTAGAGGTTACGATAAATTGAATCAGGGAAAAGGAAAATATTATGATTGAAAACACAAGAAATAAATTTCATAAAGATACCTTTGATAAAACAAGTGAAGAACGAAGACAGAAGGTGCTAAAAACAGCAATAGAAGAATTTGCTCTAAGGGGTTACAATGCAACCAGCATCAATGATATATCCAGGAAAGCTCAAGTCAGTATCGGTGCTATGTACTCTTATTTTGCTTCAAAAGAAGATTTGTTTTTAGCAATTGTAAATAATGCTTATTTCCTTATGGATGATATCTTAAAAGATGTGTTGCAAAACAGTAGGGATATATTTGATTGTGTCAGAAGAATGATTTATGCAGCAAGAAAGTTTGCAACAGATTATCCCCAATTGAATAGAATTTATCTTGATATTACAACCCAGGCACTTTCACATATGTCAATAAGATTATCAAATACATTAGAAATAATTACGCCGCAAATACTGTGTGAATTTATCATAAAAGCAAAAAGCGAAGGTAAAATCAAGAAGGACCTAAATGAAAGGGTTGCTGCATACTGTATGGACAATATATTTACAATGTACCAGTTTTCTTTTTCATCAGACTACTATAAAGAACGCCTTAAAATATATATAGGGGAAGAAAGCTTAGATAATATCGATAAACTTGAAGATAGCATGTATGAATTTATTACAGGAGCTTTGTTGTCTTGTTGAGTTGCTTATAAGTTATACCACCTTGCTCCCGGTTTAATATCATTAAAAATGAAATCAACTATTTGCCGTCTTGTAATCTCAGTGTCAAATTTAATATAATGGATATCGCCAACAATAAAATATAAATTAATTAATAATATTGAACTTTTTATATTCTTTTTCGTCTAATAAGATACGAAAAACATATTTTGACATATTTTAAAAAATCTATGTTATAATATTTATGTAAAGAAAAATATTTTAATTGTGAAGGGGAGTAAGATGGAAAATATAAGTAAATCAAATAATACTGTAAAGAAATTAAAAAAAATTATTTCGTTACTGCTTGCATTATTGTTTGCGACATCATCATTTTTAACGCCATTTAACACGGCATATGCTGATGACAACGGGGAATTTGTCATTAAATCGATAACCCACTCCAAGGCGAAAAGCACTGTAATTGATGGAAGCAAAATAACAATGACTCTGCCCTATGACTATGAATCAAAGACCCTTGAATTGAATGAAATGAAAGCTGTTTATGATTCTAAGTTTAAGTCTGTTGAATTGTTATTTTCGGATTCGGGATCTGTGGCAACAGTTGACGGCCCATCTGTGATAATTGATGTAGCTTACGCCTATGTAAAAGGGGAAGAAGCACAGAGGTACAGCACCCAATATTATATTTATGTTAAAAGGGGCAGTGCACCAACTTTTACAGGCACCCTGTCGAAAACAATAAGTATACCAAAGAAAATTGTTTTTGATGATTCAGAATTTACAAATCTTTATAAAAGCAACGACGGAAAAGATATAGGATGGATTTCTATAGGCAAGGCTTCGAAAGATTCTTTGGGCACATTAAAATTTGACGGAAATAATTACACAACAAACAACAAAATTAAAATAAGTGATATTGACTCTGGCAAATTAACATTTGAACCTGTAGCTATCGGAACAATGGAATATACGGTTACGGCTTATGACAAGGATGAGAAAGGTTACGGAAATGTAAAGCTGAGCATTAAAATTGAAAATCCAAGCACAGATCTTGTTAAGTACAGTTTAACAGAGGATGAAATTTTTAAATTTAATTTATCCGATTTCTCTAATGCTTGTGCCAAGGCTCTAGGGGGAACTTTGGATTATATTGTTTTCTCAAGCCTACCTTCAACTTCAACAGGTAAAATATATATTGATTATACATCATCTGACATTTACGGCACAATTATTGTTGCAGGCAAGGGCTACAATAAAACAAACATTTCCAAAATGTCCTTTGTGCCCTATGCCGCTTATGTGGGAACATTGACTATTCCTTATGAAGGTTATAACGAAGCAGGGAATTTATTTACAGGTAAAATAGAACTGACATATACGCAAAAGCCAACCGATGCAAGCTTAATAAAATATTCTACATATGAAAATATTTCGCTAAACTTTGCAGCAGATAATTTTAATACGGAAAGCAAAAAAACAACGGGAAGAAATTTGGATTATGTTAAATTCTCGCTTCCTGCCACATCAAGGGGCAGACTGTATATAAATTACGGCACATCATCAGAGGCTAAAGTTTCCGAGACCACAAAATATTATAGAAGTGATTTAGATGAAATTACATTTGTTCCTTATACCGATTACAGGGGCACTGTTACAATAGCATATAGGGGCTATAACGACAAGGGCGCATCCTATACGGGAGAGGTTGAAATAAGTGTAATAAGGCTGGCTACAGATGCCGACGACATATATTATGAAACCGGTTCATATACCCCTGTAAATTTTGATTCGGAGGATTTTGTTGATGAATGTTATTATACTACGAGGAATAACCTTGATTACATCAAATTTACAATTCCTTCTTCAACATACGGGGTTTTATACAAAAATTACACATCATCTGCAAAATATGGCTCAAAAGTATCTAATTCAACAAAATATTATGAATCAGACTTAGATGATATAACCTTTGTGCCGAATCCGGATTATAAGGGTACCTTTAAAATATTGTATACCGGTTACAGCAGTAAAAATAAAAGTTATACAGGTGCTGTAGAAATCACGGTTGATAAAGAATATCCTATTGCAAGTGCAATTAAGCTATCCACTAAAGAGGATACAAGTATTACTTTTGATGACGAAGATTTTAACAGAGCAAGCAAAAACACAACAGGAGAAAAATTGGATTATGTGAAATTTTCTTTGCCGGCATCTAAAAACGGTAAATTATATTATAAATATACAAGTGCAAATAAGTTTGACTCAGCTCTATCAACAAGCACAAAGTATTATTATAACAGTACGCCTTATTTGTCGGATGTAACCTTTGTACCTTATAAGGATTATTACGGTACCGTAGAAATCAGCTATACAGGTTACAATATTAAAGGTGATTCATTTACGGGCACCGTAAAAATCGAAGTAATATCAATGCCGGAAACAGAAGGCTCACTGTATTTTAAGGATGTATCTAAGGATTATGCCTGGGCAGCGGCGCAAATTGATTACTTATTTGAGAAAAGTATAGTTAGCGGCACAGGAAATAATTATTACAGTCCTTCACAAAATATGATAAGAGGAGACTTTATGCTTATGCTGTACAGGGCTTTGGGATTAAGTGCCAATACTACAAGCGGCTTCAGTGACGTGCCTAAAGACAGCTACTATTATAAAGCGATAGGAACAGCGAAGGCTCTTGGAATTGCAAAAGGATATGACAATTTATTCATGCCTCAATCAGGAATAACAAGGGAAGATGCCATGGTTCTTGTAGACAGAGCATTAAAAACCCAGGGCAAAAAATTATCTGCTGGAAAGGACAGCGACTTAAAGGTATTTAAAGACAGAAATTCTGTATCGGATTATGCTGTTATTTCTGTAGCTACATTGGTGAAGGCAGGAATAATTCAGGGAAGCAATTCCAATCTAAATCCAAAATCATTTATTTCAAGGTCTGAAATGGCTGTAATATTATACAGGGTTTTGGAGCTGTAATTCCGGGGATAGACCTCTTGCATTCAAATTATTTGAATGCAAGAGGTCTTAGCCCCTTAATTCTATTGTTATCAGCAATTTGGCTGCCAGTTCAATTTTGAATAAGCTATTGTAAATTCAACTATGCCTGTAGAATATGGGGCAATATCGTATTGTTGATAATAAATTGTTATTCCTGAAGGTGAAAGATAAAAATTGTTTTCATTAAAGTTTTTAATAATCAATGCCTTATAATCATCAAAATATATACCTTCATCTTTTTGAACAAGCTCTGCTTGCCTTATTATTTCTTCAATTATTAGGCGTCTGTAATCTGTAGCCGGCCGAAAAAAACTGCTGAGCGGCAAATGTGTTCCAAAGCACAGTTCCCAAGTATCGGAGGCCCTGACGGTACTTCCGTGTGCACCTCCCGTAAATTCATACTTGTCATAATATAAACTTAAAAAGCAATTTTCGTTGTATGTTATTGTATATTCCATGTAAGCTTCAAAGGTAAAAAAAGGATAGTCATTTTGAATTGTTTCATGGTATCTTCTGATTGCCTCTTTATATAAATAATTGGCATATCTTTTATAATCGCTGACTTCCATATATATTTGATTGTTTATATTGTTTTCAGCCCGTGAATTACATAAGCTTATCAACGGATATTTAATTGTAAGATTTAAAAGCTCAACCTTATTATAAATAAATGTTTTTTTGTATTCATGTATACTTATGTCTGCTCTATAGCTATAATTTTTCATTTCACAACCCTCCTGAATCATAATATGAGAAAACCAAATAATAGTTCACTCAGGAAGACCTCCGGCTTGGCCGGTGATTTTATGGCATTTTGTTTGTGCCGGAAAGGGTCATTGTATTGCAATAGCAGATAATTTCTTGTATAATTCAAATATAGGATGTCAAAAGAAGTTCTTGGGATTACACTTTAAAATTTATCCCGGAATTCAGTAATTTTGAATTTATTGGGGGCGGTGTTTATGAGCGTTAAAATAATTGCAGGAAGAGCCAACACAGGGAAATCATCATATATTTATGATGAAATTAAGAATGAATCTAATGATGCTGAAGGCAATTTAATATTGATTGTACCTGAGCTTATGACTTATCAAGCAGAATGCAAGCTGATAGAAAGGTTTGATCTGGCAGGTATTATGAATATTGAGATATTAAGCTTTAAAAGGCTTGAAAGCAGGGTGCTTGAAGAGGTTGGAGGAATTAAGGTTCAGGATATAAGTGTTTTTGGAAAAGTCATGCTTCTTAAACAAATATTTGAAGAAAATAAGGACAAACTTAAAATTTTTAACAATTCATATAAGCAAAGCGGATTTTTAAAGGAATTTGAAAAATTAATGACCGAATTCAAGCAAAATTCAGTTGATGGCATATCATTAAAGAAAGCCCTTTCTGATCTTGATGACGAGCTTTTGATACGCAAATTATCCGACATTGAGTTAATTTATTCTGATTATACGAAGAGAACTTCAAATAAATATTTTGATGCGGAAGACAAAACTGATTTAGTTATATCATTTATAAGGGAATCAGCATATATAAAAAATTCTAAAATATGGATTGACGGATTCGAAAGTTTTAACCGCCAAAGGCTTTCTTTGCTTAAAAATCTTTGTGATTATTCAAAGTCTGTAACTCTTTCATTAAATGCGGACTCTTCATATTTCGATAATTTGGAAGAAAATGATGATTGGGAAGCATTTAGTATTATTTATGATACATATGAGAGCTTGTTTAAAAGCCTGGATAATGATATTGAGATAATAATGGTTAAAGAAAATAAATCATCATCTCCTGAAATAAAAGCAATTGAAAAAAACATAATGACATTAAATATGGAAGAATTTCAAAATGAAACTGACAAAATAACAATATACTCTTCTTTAAATCCATACACGGAAACACGAAAAGCAGCAGCCAAAATTATATCCTTGGTAAGAGACAAGGGTTACAGGTGGAAAGATATAAAGCTTGCTGCAGGAAATATGGATACATATGAAACAAATATAAAAAGAATATTCACCCAATACCAAATTCCTTTCTTTTTAGATGAAAAAAGAGATATAATGAACAATCCTATATGTAAATATATATTGTCTCTTCTTGATCTGTTTATATGGAAATTTAAGCATGACAATGTTTTTGAATACTTGAAAACAGGATTTTCACCTTTAAGCATCAATCAAGTAAACTGTTTGGAAAATTACGCTTTGCAATATGGCATTGAAGGCGGGAAATGGTTTAAAGAGTTTAAATCTTTTGAGGATAAAGGGGATAAATCACCTGAATCAGCTAAGAAGACAGAGGCAGAAGAATACAGAAAATTATTTGCTGATGATTTTGAAGCTGAGAGGAAAGAAATAAATAATCTTAAAACTGCTAATGAAATTACAAGGTTTATATTTAAATATTTGCAAAAACATAGAGTACAGGAAATGATAGAGGATGCTGTCAACAGATTTAATACTTTAAAAAAATATGAAGAAGCCAGCGAATATTCCCAGTGCTGGAATTTTGTTATGGAAATATTTGAGCAGCTCTTATTGGTAGGGCAAGATAGTGAAATTACCCTGAATGATTACAGAAAAATGTTGGAAGCAGGTCTTAGTGAGGTTGAGGTAAGTATAATTCCTCCTGCCATAGACAAGGTTGAGGTGGGAGCAGTTGATAGAATCGCGGTAACTAAGCCAAAGGTTTTGTTTATATTAGGCGGGAATGACAGCAATTTAGATTCTAAAAATACAGAAAAGGGCTTACTTTTAAATGAGGAAAGAGATCTTCTTCAAAAAAATGATGTAAAACTTACAAAGGGGGCAGATTATGATACCTTTAAAGAAAAGCATATGCTTTATAAATTGTTTTCAAGCCCCCATGAAAGAATTTGCATAAGCTATCCGCTTGGTATGACTACAGGTGAAAGTTTGCAACCATCCTTATACATTGATACATTAAAGAAGATTTTTATAAAGGTTAAGGAAGACTCGGATTTAAGCAGCTTAGATGAATTGGAGCTAATTTCCAACTATAGTGGTACCTATGATTATTTTGTCGAAAATATGAGAAATTTCATAGAAGGTTACCCTATGGATGATATTTGGAAAGACGTTTATGCTTGGTATGAAAAGAAAGATACAAAGAATTTTAATCTTATAAATAAAGCATTTCAATATAAGAATTCCATGAACCCTTTGGATTCAGACACTGTTAAAAGAATATACGAAAACAATATGACCATGACTGTATCAAAACTTGAGAGCTATGCAGAATGTCAGTTTAAATATTTTATGGAAAATGTCTTGAAACCAAGAGAAAGAATTATACAAAAAATTGAATATTACGATCTTGGGAATATATATCACTCCGTTGTTGAAAAATTTATCAACAAAATAAGTGAAGAAGCGGATATAAATTCATTATGCAGGGATGACGCAGAAAAAATTGCTATTCTTATAACAGATCGGGTATTAGAAGAAGAGTCCGGCAGGGTTACCGCTATTGAAGCAAATGAAAGAAATAAGTACATGAAAGAAAAAATAAAAAGGGTAATGAAAAGAACATGCTGGACAATTGTAAGACAATTGCAGTCAAGTGATTTCAGACCTAAGTATACAGAACTTCAAATAGATTTAGTTGATAAAAATGATGAAAAAGCACAAAAGGGAATTTTTTTATCACCAATTGAAATTCCTGTAGAGACAGAGAGGATAAAAGAAGTGCTAAAACTAAGAGGGAAAATAGACAGGGTGGATGTTTATGAAAACAATGATAAAATATATATAAATATTATTGATTATAAATCTTCCCCAAATGATATTGATTTGGATGATGCTTCTGAAGGTCTGCAAGTTCAATTGATTGTGTATTTAAAAGCTTTGGTTGATAATGGACAGGTCTTGTTCGGGAAGAAGCCTCATATAGGAGGAATATTTTACTACCATATAAACGATCCTGTCTACAAGGATAACAATAAGTCAAAGGATGCAGAGGAAGAAATTTTTAAACTCTTAAAGCTTAAGGGCTATGTTTTAAGAGATAAAGAAATTGTAAAATTTATTGATAAAAATATAGGAAGTTCCTCAAAAGTTATTCCTGCAGCTTTTAACAGTAATGGGGAATTTAGGGAAGACTGGACAAAAGCATTATCGGAAGAGTCCTTTAATAATTTGATTGATTATGTTTATGAGAAATGTGCTGATATGACAAAAAGTATTTTGGAAGGAAATATAAATATAGATCC